>JAQUNS010000206.1 GCA_028717465.1 Candidatus Omnitrophota bacterium | reverse complement strand
CTTATCAAACTCTCCCCTGCGCATGCATATTTCAGCGATATGATTATAGGCATCCACAACGGTTACATCTAACTCAAGAGCTTTTTTAAAATATTCAACAGCTTTATCATATTCTCCAAAACCTTTGTAAATATGGCCAAGGTGAATATAGGGATGGACTGAACCGGGATTATACTTTATGGCTTGTTCATAACAGGCTATTGCTTCTTTGAGATCCCCATTGCTTTTATGTATATCGCCTATATTATTGTAAGCATCGGAATTTGTCTTATCATACTGGAGAGCATTACGGAAAGATTCTATGGCTTTGTCTTTTTTGCCCTGCCCTCTGTAGAAGTGGCCCAGATTGATATAGGAATGAACATTGCCGGGATTATAATTCATTATTTTCTGATAATAATCCAATACACCCTCGTAATCTCCCTCCCTTCTGCTTATATCCGCCAACACATCATATGTCCAGGTATTGCTTTTATCGGCATCTTGCTCCTTATAAAGATATTTTTTGGCCTCTTGATAATCGCCCCTGTTTTTATAAATCTCTGCAATACGGATATAGCAGTCTGAAAAACCGGGATTAATATCTATGACTTTTTTGTAATACTCAAGAGCTTTATTATAATCGCCCCTGCTTAAATAATCCTGAGCAATGTTCATATAGGACTCTGTGTGATTTGGATTTATTTTTAAAACTTCTTTGAAATAATCAACAGCCTTTTCATAATCTCCTATAGTTTTATAGTAGTGCCCCAAATTTACATAGGTATCAAAATAAGATGGATTTATAGCTATAGCCTTATTGTAATAATTTAAAGCAGAATCATAGTCTCCCCGCATTTGATATATTCCGGCTAATTGGTTATAGGAATCTAAGTCGCTTTTATTAAATTCGATAACCTTGTTCAAGTAACTGATGGCTTTATCGTACTCGGCTCTCTGCCGGTAGAGGCCGGCTATGTTTTTGTAGCTGCTGGTATAATCCGGACTTTTTTCTGCAGCTATAAGATAATAATTAAGCGCCTGATTGTGGTCTCCTTTCCTTAAGAATATATCGCCAAGATTATTATATATTTCCGGATTATCCGGGGCAAACTGCAGTGCTATAGTGAAATATTTTTTTGCCTCATCATGCTTATTAGATATATTACTGATATGCCCTAACATGATATATGCGTTGATTTGGCCCGGGTTTAAGTCTAAGCATTTCTGATAATATTGGGCGGCTTTATCGTAGTCATTGATTTTAAAATAAATTTCAGCTAAACGCGTAATTGCGTTTATTGAAGCAGGATTAACCACAAGCGCCTGCTCATAATAACTTATGGCATTATGGTAATCGCTTATAACAGCATGCATATCGCCCAAGCCCAGGTAAATATCGACATCCTCAGGGTCAAATTCTAAGGCTTTTTTATAGCATTCTACGGCCCGGTTGTGGTTATTGCTTTTTCTGTAAAACTCTCCTAAGTCCAAATAAGGCTTGGGCGGCCTGTAAAAATGGGTATACAAACACTCTTGGGTTGAAAATATATCGCTCCTTTGCCCTTGAACATAATTAAGTTTTTCTATATTCCCCTCTAAGGCATAGTATCTTTTAAGGTCGAAAACATTTATAAGATGGAGCTCTCTATCTCTCTCTGTCATTTTAAACGGTGAGGTTTTAATCATTTGAGCGGATTCAAAAAAACCGTCTTTTTTTAACTTTGCAACGTTTGTTTTATTGTTTACGGCGTTTAATAAAGTGACGGCAAAATAAACTAAAACTGAATAAAAAACTATAAACGACATTATTTTAAAAAAGTTAAATTTGTAATCATTGCCTGATATATTGAATATCCTGGAATAATTCTTTATCAAAAAATAGACAATAACAAATAAAAATAAAACCAAAGCAGCGCAGGCTTTCAATTTAAAAGATAAAAAATTAACATTTGCCAAAAGCCCAAATATATATTGTAAAGAGCCCAGCCTTGAAATAAAAGCCGGGGACTCTTTGATATACAGCCAGTCTATTGAGGTTATATATTCAGATACTATCAATAGATTCCACAAGATAAATATAAAAGACACGCCGGAGACAAGGTGCCTTAACAATGGTTTTTTGTCCGATAAAACAAGGGCAAAAAGAGCAATAAAAATAGAGGTATCTGCCAATAGCACCCGCATGCTAAGCTCAATCCCTGCCGGAGAAAATATCCTGCCTATTAAAAACAGCTTTAAAATCAGATACAAACCCAGCAAATATAAAAACAAGTTATCGGCATTTTCCAGCCTGATGATTGGCTTGTGTCTTTTTATTATTTTCGCAAATAAAACAAAAAGTCCGGCCAAACTTAACAATAAAACCGGCGAGGTATAAAAAATTCCGCGATAGGAATTGAATAAGCCGTTAAAAATAATAGGTTGTTTTATAGCTTAAAAAAGAATCCAGATAAAGAATCTCTTCTAAATGAACCACGCCGTATTTCAGGTATGCGTTAAAGGCTCTTAATATCGTAACGGGAACTAAGCCGGTTAA
>JAQUNS010000205.1 GCA_028717465.1 Candidatus Omnitrophota bacterium | reverse complement strand
CACACTGCATACTATAGGACGGTCAACTAATTTTTTAGGAAAATGCAGTACTATCTTTCTGGAATTCATAATTGGCCTCCTTAAATTAAGCCTGGTTCACGGATCTGTTGTAAGAAGTTCTATTACCTTATAAGCAAAACCTTCGCTGCTAGCGGGGCCACTTGAAGTCACAATATTGCCATCCGCCTCAACGCCTCTTATAGTATATATAGCGCCTTTTCGTTCTATCTTATCTTTTAGAAATTCCGAAACTGCAGATTTTTTACCTTTTAACAGTCCGGCATTAGCCAAAGTCACAGGAGCCGTACATATTGCAGCTAGTACCTTGCCTTTTTTATAAGCCTCTACAGCTATCTTATGGGCCTTTTTGTTATTCCAATACTCTTTTGCGCCTATCCCGCCTATAAATACAACCGCAACATAATCATCGATGATAATACTATCCATGGTAAATTCGGCATAGATATCTTGCCCTAGCATGCCAGAACATTTGCCTAAAGATGAGGAAGCAATATCCGCTTTAAACCCATGATCTTGAAACACCTCTTTAGAAACAAAAAGCTCCTCATCTCTGTAACCGTTTTTAGGTACAACCATTAGTATGCGGCCTGTCTCTGCAAAAATGCGGCTGCAAACTGCAAAAATT
The DNA here is from genome assembly GCA_028717465.1 of Candidatus Omnitrophota bacterium. GTDB lineage: Bacteria > Omnitrophota > Gorgyraeia > Kaelpiales > Kaelpiaceae > Kaelpia. The sequence continues at coordinate 1,918 of JAQUNS010000205.1, read as the reverse complement.
AAAAATATTAAAAATAATATATTTTTTATCATAGTCGATTTTTAAGAAACAGGCTCCGTTGTGCTTTATTAAGTATACCCTTCTCGGATTCGTAACTCATTATAGCCAACGCTTCGTCCTTTTTAAACCATTTAACTTCCTCAACCTCAATCCCGTCTTCTTTGGGGTCGCCGCTTTTATATTCCATTAGAAAAAAATAGACAGTCTTGCTGACTTTTACTCTGTCATGTGAATCATAAAACCAGTAGCTTATCTTGCCCAATTCTTCTTTGATAACAGCATCCATGCCGGTCTCTTCTCTGACTTCCCGCAAAGCAGATTCAGGATAAGATTCGCCTTCTTCAACTTTGCCTTTAGGCAGGCACCAGACCTTTATTGCCCTTCTAATCAAAGCGTATTCTATGTTATTTTTGCTTAATCGGCACAGGACCCCTCCGCTGGATACCTCTGTTTTGAACTTAACCATGTTAATAATCTTTTGTTATCTTAAAACCTGCGCACCAGAGCAGCTGATAAGGCAGTCTCATCAATAAAACGCCCTTCGATGTTAAATCTCAATTTATTATTTATATAAATATCGCTGCCTAAAAACACTCCCAGATGGTCGTCAGAGTTATTTCTTCCCCTTTCACCGTCTTCTTTATGTATTAAATCGCACCTGGAAACCTTGCAGCCTATATAAGGACTTAGATGTTTAAATTCTTTAGAAATCAAAAAAGACAACTGCCAGTCGTCCATAACGCATTCATTCTTAACGCCATTGGCATTTTTACTGCCTGGATGGACGCTGATATGCTGGAACCCGGCAATCGCCTTTATATGTTTTGTTTCATTCTGATAGACGCGAATTCTAAACCCATAGGCACCGGAAAAATTAGCATTATAATTAATATTATTTTTACTATCCGGGCTATGCCTGACATCACCGATCCCCAGCTTGAGGTCTAAAGATAGCCACTCCAATGCTCCATATGAAAACATCATAAAATAATGGCTCCCTCTAAGTGAACCGTACTCTTTTTCCATATCTCGATTTAGCAACAGATGGACTTCAGCTCCTATGTCCCAGCTGTCCTTATCAGGCATATTGGGTCCGTAACAAGGCGCGGCATAAGCCAGGGCAGAAAAAACTAAAATAGATAATACTACTATTTTTATTATTTGAAATTTAATAAGCATCTCTTATGCAAATATTTGATTAAAAAGAATTTTTAACGAACTGTACAATAAAAGCCGTGCCAAAAATAATCGAAAAATGATCCTGAGGCCATCTGATTAAAATATGGACTAAAGGCACAACTAAAATAATATTTTTATTCAACCCTGTATAACTTGATAAAAAAACACCCGCCGCATACGCAGATGCCGCAGCTATCAGCATTATATCCAGAGGCCTGTTAAATATTTTTATTTTGGACTTGTTCTCTAATAAAAATAATATGGTTATATAAAGCAGAGTTATTGTGGCAGAAAAAAAAGCGACATCTTTTTGGAAAAAATTTAAAACTACAAAGACCGCTATTGATACCCAAGTGAAATCTGCCAGCTGTTTCTGGCCTATTCTTTTAACTTTTGAGTAAATCCGGGATTTCAGTATGCCGGATAAAAAACCTTTCTCTGGATTACCATATTTTAATAGCAAAAAATATAAAAACAATATAGAGACAGCAATAATAGCAATCCTGCTGCTTAAAAAAAAGTGCACCCAAGCAATAGCCAAAAATAACAGACTAAGATACGTACTCATATAAAACTTCCTAATTTTTATATATTATACCAAAACGCTTAACACAAAACCACCTGGCAATACAGTTTTATTAAGCTTCCTGAGGTAACGAGTTTTCCCGTAACAAAATACAAAAGCAGTTAGAACTTTATCTGCGGCCTGAACTGCGGTTTTATAGCCTTTAATGCATGA
>JAQUNS010000204.1 GCA_028717465.1 Candidatus Omnitrophota bacterium | reverse complement strand
TGACCTCACAGGAAACAGCCGGAGCACATAAAGCCAATACATACATAAGAGACAACGAAGAGATAGGCCGTAACGATACTTGCCCGTGCGGCAGCGGCAAAAAATACAAAAAATGCTGCTACCTCAAATAGATACCACGCAGATATTCACAGATTATAATTAGAGATTAACACGGATGAAATATAAGTGTTTTTATCTAGTTTTGACATCGGCAGGTTTAACTGTATTGGGGTTTTATTTTCTGGATATTCTGGCCTTAGTGTCTTTAGTGCCTTTGTTCTATGCTTTGGCCCTATCAGGATCCGGGAAGATAAGGTTTTCACTCGGCTATTTCTGGGGAGTTGTATTTTTCTCCTGTTTGTGTTATTGGCTGGTTCATGTTACTCTGGCCGGATTTCTGGTGTTGATTTTTTATCTGGCATTCTATCCTGCCATTTTTTCTGTATTAGCCGGCAGCAGGGTGAGATTATCCAATCCTTTTTATGCGGCATCGGTCTGGGTATTACTTGAAGGGTTGAGGTCTTTTTTATTTACCGGTTTTCCCTGGGGGCATCTGGGCTATCCGTTTTATTCCCGCTTGAGCTTTATACAGATTGCAGATATTTTCGGAGTTTACGGAGTCTCTTTTCTGGTTGTTTTGGTTAACGGGGCTATATTTTTTATTTTTTTATCTTACAGAATGAAGCGTAAGGTCTTGAATATTTCCGCTGTTTTGCTTGCGCTATCTGTTTCTTTTGTATACGGCAGGTACCGTTTGAGCGGGTTAGAGCAGGAGTCCAAGCTAAACAACGTTGCTCTGGTTCAGGTTAATGCGGACCCTCATTTAAAATGGAATACTGATTACTACCGGGATAACCTGGACAGAATAAAGCTGCTTATCCTCATTGCAGGCGAAAGAGGGGCTTTGGCAATATTGCCGGAGACTGTCCTGCCTTTAGCCTGGGACGAGGATAAAGTTATGATGGAGGAGATATTGTCCGTTGTCTCTGAAGGCGGAGCCGATATTCTTATAGGCCTGCCTTACCTCTTAGAAGATAAGCTTTACAATTCATCTATTCTGATTGATAAAAGCGGTTTTGTCAGCGGGTTTTATTTTAAAAACCATCTGGTGCCTTTCGGGGAATACCTGCCGCTTAGGAGAGCATTATCTTTTTTAACCGAAATCTATCCTGTCGGGTATTATTCTGCGGCAGATAGTATCAGTATTTTTGAATATAAAGGATTTCAGTTCGCGGTTCTTATATGCTATGAGAGCATATTCCCTTATTTAGCTAGAGAGGCAGCTTTAAAAGGCGCTCATTTTTTTATAAACCAGTCCGACGAAGGCTGGTTTAAAAAAAGCAGAGAAATATACCTGCATAATCAGATAGCGGTTTTTCGGGCAGTTGAAAACAGGCGCTCTTTAGTAAGGGCTACTAATACAGGCTTAAGTTGCTGTATAGACTATAAAGGGGCTATAGTTAAACAGCTGGAGCCGTTTAAAGCGGGCGTTTTGATAGTCGATATTCCGGTTTATAGAGGTTTGTCTTTTTATTCCAGGCATGGATTACTGCTATTAGCTATAATTAATTCTATTTTTGTTTTATTGTTTTTTGTTTTGAGTAATAAAAGAGGTTAATATTTACAGGGGAGGACGTTGTTTTTCAGGATAATCCATTGACTTATTTTATGCAAGAGTTTACAATTCATTGAACTATGAAAGACGAGTTAAGAGAACATAAACTGGATAAACTGAAGAAGCTCAGAGAGAAGGGAGTCGAACCATATCCTCATAGATATCTGCCCTATATTCCTATTAAATCGTGTATTGAGAACTGGCAGGATGAGAGCGTTGTCAATATTGCCGGCCGGATCATGGCGCTCAGAGAGCACGGTAAGAGCATATTCTTCGACCTTAAGGATGCAACTGCCCGTATCCAGATCTATATCAAAAAGGATATTTTAGATGAAGAAAGTTTTGAATTATTCAGAGAGTGTATAGATATAGGCGATATATTGGCCATCGAAGGGTCAGCATTTAAGACCAGAACAGGGGAGGCTACTATTCTAGCCAAGAAGTTTGTCTTATTATCCAAATCCCTTCTGCCTCTGCCTGAGAAATGGCACGGGCTTAAAGATATTGAACTGAGGCACAGGAAGCGCTATCTGGATATGATCATGAACGACGAGGTAACAGAAAGAATCTTATTACGCAGCAGGATATTAAAATTAATCAGGAAATTTTTGGATGAAAAAGGGTTTACCGAAGTTGAGACTCCGATGCTGCATGCTGTTGCCGGAGGAGCGGCTGGAGCTCCCTTTAAAACACATTTAGAAGCATACAACCTGGATTTTTATCTTAGAATCGCGCCTGAGCTCTATTTAAAGAGGCTGCTGGTCGGAGGAATGGAAAAGGTTTATGAGATAAACAGAAGTTTTAGAAACGAAGGCATATCGACCAAACATAATCCTGAGTTTACCATGCTGGAGCTCTATTGGGCTTATGCAGATTATAAGGATATAATGGCCCTTACAGAAGAGCTGTTTTCTTATCTTGCCCGTGAGATTAAAGGGCAGGATGAATTCCAATA
>JAQUNS010000203.1 GCA_028717465.1 Candidatus Omnitrophota bacterium | reverse complement strand
ATACTCTTACCGTTTTAGCGGCGATTATGAGCTTATGATAGACAATCAGAAACAGCTGAAATTTGCCGTAATAATGGCTTTATCTTTAATATTTTTAGTTTTAGCTGCACTGTTTGAATCTTATGTCCAGCCTTTCATCATCATGTTAACAGTGCCTTTAGCGGCGATAGGAGTCATACCTACTCTTGCTTTAACCGACACCTCTATCAATATAGGAGCGTTGATGGGTATGCTGATGCTGGGCGGTATTGTGGTTAACAACGCGATAGTTATGGTGGACCACATCAATTATTTAAGAGTGAACGGCGTAGAATTTAAAAGAGCCGTAGTCGGAGGCGCAGAAGACCGCCTAAGGCCCATCTTTATGACGTCTATCACAACGATATGCAGTTTAATGCCCATGGCTTTAGATAAAAGCGAGTCTTCTAACCTCTGGTCTCCTTTGGCAAAGACAGTTATAGGCGGCATGTCTGTCTCAACGATACTGACTCTTTTAGTGATTCCCTGCGGATATATTGCGGTAGAGGACCTCAGGTTTTTAGTGAAGAAAATGGGCCGGGGTTTTAAAAAACAAGATGAAAGACAATATTAAAGTATTAATCTATTCAGCGGCGGTAATTCTATTAAGCATATCTTTATTCTCTGCGTTGTGGCTGGGAGCAGAGAATAAAAAAATGCATTACAGTTATATAAATGACAAAGCAGCCTGGTATAAAAAGAACAGGGATTTAGAGTTTGAGTTGGATAAATTCCGGGCAGAACTAGAAAACATCAAGCTTAAGATGGAAGAATACAAAGCTCAGCTCACCAGGGCACAAAAGGAGAGCAGTTTTGGCGAACAGGATTTACAGGGTTTAGCCGATGAGAACAGCAGGCTAAAAGACGATGTTGCCAGGCTTGCCAGAGAGAACAAGGATTTACAGGATAAATTCAGCAGCGTTAGCCGGGATGATTTAAATAGAAGCGATGCATTCTGGTCTAATCTGCTGAAAGAAAAAACAAGCCTGGAATTAAAACTCAGCAACTTAGAGAGGCTGTTGGAGAGAAAAGACAGAGATATTGCCGGTTTGCAGGAAGAGAGGTTGCGGCTTAACCAGTTAACATCCCAGTTAATCGATGAAAAATCAGGTCTGGAGAATAGGTTGTCCGATACTAAGGGCATGGTGGCATCACTTAGTGAGTCTTTGAACTATAAAGACCAGGAGAGAATTAACTATTTGCAAGAAGTAGAGAGGTTAGAACAGGATAAAAAGTATTTAGCTTTGCAATTAGAACAAGCCAAGGCAGAGTCCAAATCGGCAGAGCAGAAGATCAGCGTTCTTCAAAAGCAGTCACAGTCTGAAGAAGCAGCCAAAGCAGATTTTACCAAGAGGCTCGGCTATATCAATCAGATATTAGAAGACAAGATGCTTGAGGTTGTGCGTTTACAGCAGGATTTAGAGGCTGCTCTTCAAAAAATCAAACAGCTAAGCTATGAATCTGACGGCGAAGCTGTGAAATTAGCCACAATAGAGGTCGGCAGCAGCAGTAAAGGTGCGGCCGTTGTTGCTGTAGATGAAGAGGAGGGCTTCATAGTGATAGATAGGGGCAGAAGAGACGGTTTGGAAAAAGGCATGACAGGCTCTATATATAAGGAAGGAGCATTAATCGCCAAAGTAGAGATCACGGAAGTCAGGGAAGTTACTTCAGCCGCCAGAATAATTTTAAGTTTACCCCAGAATAAAATTGCCCGCAATGACATTGTCTATCTATCCGCAGATTGATCTGCAAAACACAGCGTAATGGCTAGTAGAATAATTTTTAAGCCGTACTTATCTATTTGACAAACTCGCATTGATTACTTTAAAATTTATATAATACTATTAATAAGTTTATTATGAAGATTGCAAAAATTATTTTAATTTTTATTTTTATGGGTGTTTTAGGTTGCGGCCAAAAAACTCCCAAGGATAGCTTGCAATCGGTGCGCTTTGCTTTCTGGGGCTCTCCGGAAGAGGTGCAGATAATAACCCAGGCAATCAGAGGTTGGCAGAAAAAAAACCCCGGCATAGACGTTGTTTTAGAGCATACTCCATACGGAGGGTATGCTAGTAAAATATTGACCAGGATAGCAGGCGGAGATGCCCCGGATATTATCGCGGCTGAAGTTGGGCTCTTTACTAATTTTTGGGCAAAAGGCGTATTTCTAGAGCTCTCTTCTTTGATAAAACAGGATGAAAACTTCTCGATCGACAGATTCTTCGGGCCGATAGCCAGCCATTTCACTGTAGATGATAAAGTTTACGGAATTCCGCGCGATGTTGCTCCTTTCGCCTGCGTGTATTACAACAAAAATATTTTCGACGATAATAACATACCTTATCCAAACGATGATTGGAACTGGGACGATCTTTTAGATATTGCCCGCCAATTGACCCTTAGGGATGCCCGGGGAAGAGTTCAGAGATACGGTTTTTATTCCTGGGCCTGGCAGAATTTTGTGCTGTCCAGCGGAGGGTCCTTAGTAGATGATGTAAAAAATCCTACTAAAATAAATCTGGATAGCCAAGAATCCAGAGAGGGCCTGCAGTTTTATGCC
>JAQUNS010000202.1 GCA_028717465.1 Candidatus Omnitrophota bacterium | reverse complement strand
ATATTGTTGTTTGCAGAGACGTGAAGGGGAAAGTTAGTTTTACAGGTCTCTTTATTGATGGGGAGTGGATAAGAGGACTGTGGCTGGACAAACTTGTTGTTGAATGCCGCGAAGAGTTTTTGCCTTTGGATTGGACAGCCGGGAAAGTAACCTATTACAGGCGCATAAGCAGATGATAATAGCTCAACAGATTATTTTAATCTTTTTATTTGGCTCTGTTTTGTTTTCTCCTTCTGCCCGGGTTTACCCCATCAGATTAAAAGAATCGCTCGGGGCGAGGAGGGTGAAGGGGATAGAAGTACGTTATGATGAAAAAGACACTCTTACACAGTATACTTTTGTTAAAGATAAATGGTTGCCTTTGCGTGTCGTAGATTGCAACGGGAATCTTCTGGAAGAATATTTCTATTCTAAATTGCCGGGTGTTAATGGATATCTTCAAAGGGTCAGATTTAGAAATGTTAAAACCGGAGAATGGATAGAGTTAAATAGTTTGATTCCGGACGCTGATAATTTGGCTTTAGGAGGTTACGGCATATCTGTAAATGGTCAAGATACAGGGACGGTTGACTGGTTTAAGATCGGTGTTAATACAATCAAGATAGGAAGAATAGATATAGCAGAAGATAAAAGAGGGGGCGGTATTGGTTTGAGCATAATTAACTGGATTGCTAAATGGGTTAAAGATGCAGAGCAAATAGATAGGATTGTATATATAACCCAGAATCCCCTGATGCTGAATATACTTGATGAAATCGCCGAGGTTTACAATGAAACATACAATTATTGCAGGGAGCTTGAATATGATGGTTTTTCAGTAAATAGAAGACTGGAAGTGCTGACGGATTGTTCTTATTTTTGCGTCGGGGGAAAGGGCGGTGCAGATACATTCAGGGCAACTGATTATATGGTCTCTATTGAAAATGGATTTGTGAGACATTCTGATTGGGATGAATTGCCGGAGGGAACTTATGTAGGAAGATTAAATGTCTTATCGGATTGGACGATTACGTTAGACGGGAAAGAAATCGGCCAGGTTAAAAGATTCGACAGGCTGTTATCTTTTCTCGGAGTAACAGATCCGATAAGGATATATATAGATGAAAATGGAGAGGTAATACGTTACTAGAATGCAGAACAGAAAAATATTTCCAGTTTTAATTGCTATAGCGCTTATCCTGCCTTACCCTGCAGATGCCAGGAGGGCGGTGTCTATATCAAAGGCAGATACAGAAAAGATATCTGCGGATTTGGCAGCCGAGTTCAAATTAACAGCTTCTGAATTAATGCCGTTAGTGGAAAATTTAGAACAAGCGGCGGGGGGCGAGGATTTTTATTACTATTTGAACAGGATAAGACAGTTAAGTGAGGGGCAGAGGCATACTTTAGTAGAATTTTTAAAGTGTATCTGTGCCTTAGAAGAAAGGCCGAAAGCGGATTTGGTATTTGCTTTAGTTGAAAGTATGGATAGATTGAGTCCCAGTTCCTATTGCGTAAATTCGGTTTTAACGGATATAAGCGGGTTACCGGCTGAACTTGACGGTATTAAAGGGGGTTTTGAGGCTTTACTTAATATGTTGACAGAGATAACCCGCATAGATCCCAAGAAAAAAGACGTTCAGCCTGATGCCTATGATTTCTTAAGAAGGTTTAAGGAAGAGGTAATCGCGCAAGGATGGAAAAATTACGAATATATCAGGGGAAATTTTATGTTTACGATGGAGAAAGTTACACAAATAATGTCAGAGAGGTTAGAGAGGTTTTGCTGGGATGTGTTTTCCCAGATAAATATTTGTCTTAACCAAGCAGATGGAGATTCAAAAGAAGCTGATCTTTTACTCCGCAAATATTACGAGGCATTGCCAGAAAAATGAAGTTAATCTGATTGTACAGATTAGAGCATCTTGAGATAATTGTGCAATATTAGGAACGAGAGGGGTTGTGATGAGTTTAGAAGCAAGAAGTTCAGAGAAAAATAATTTTCTTAAATTCGGATTAGTAATTTTTATTATCTTTTGTATACTTTTCTCATCTTTGCCTGCTTTTGCCCGCAGAGTTAAAAAAGATACTGCTGTAAATTTTCTTGATATCAGGCCGGTTCAAACCGAAGAGGAAAGGTGGCAACTATGGGAGTTTGCAATTAAATGCGGGGCGCCTATAGTTATGGGCAGACTGGGCAATGAAATAGAAGGTTTTGTTATGGCGCGCGATTCAAAGACAGAAGAGTTGTTAGGAGGATTCTATTATGTGTTTAACCCGCCCCCAAGAGGCAACTGCGCTAAAGTATACTGGAATATATTTGTCCATCCAGAACGCCGTTTTGAAGGTGTCGGCCGAGAGTTATTTGAAAATTTTATTGGACATATGAAAGAATACGGATTAGATGGCATCTATTTTTATGCTATAAAGGAGGTTGTTCCGTTTTTGCAAAAGATGGGCGCAGAGTTTGTGAGTTTCAATATCTTTAAGGGTTATCGGATGTATTATGAAATTTAAAGAGATGGGCAACATTAGGAATGTTGTATTGGTTTTTATTTTTATAATAATTTTGCAGCAAACTTGCTGTGCTCGCAGGGTTCAAGATATAAGTAGGACTTAC
>JAQUNS010000201.1 GCA_028717465.1 Candidatus Omnitrophota bacterium | reverse complement strand
TTTTCTATTCCACCTGAAATAAACGACTCTACCTTAAATCCGCTCAAAGTAAGATGCCTAACTGCAACCATAGCATCGCCGCCGTTATAACCGCCGCCTGATATTGCCGCAACATGCGGATTTTTTTTAAAATTCAGCCCTATTAATTCCGCCACTGCCCGGCCGGCATTTTCCATAAGAACAATCCTTGGTATGCCTATCTTGTATATTGCGATATTATCCAGTCTATTTGCTTCTTTTAAAGAGACGGCTTTCATAGTATCTCTACTTTACCCTTTAAACCCGAAGATACCCAGATATCAATGCCCTGTCCTGTTTCAGTTATCAATATAAGCTCTAAATCGTCCTTTAGCTCAACAAATTCTTTGGCTGGCTCTAAACCCATAACAAAAAATGCAGTAGCCCAGCCGTCTGCCTCCATACAGCTGGAAGCTAAAACAGTTGCGCTTAAAATCTCACTCTGGGCAGGATATCCGGACCTGGGATCTATAATATGAGAGTATATCTTGCCTTGATATACAAAAAATTTTTCATAATTTCCCGAAGTAGCCACAGCAATATCAGATGCCGTAACAGTCGCAATGACAGCACCTTTTATTTTGGGATGCTGTATGCCTATCTTCCAGCCTTTATGATCCGGTCCGCTGCCCAAACAGTAGATATCTCCGCCTACCTCAACCAAAGCATTTAGTATAGACGAATCTTTAAGCGCTCTCACTGCCCTGTCCACGGCATAACCTTTTGCAATACCGCCTAAATCAAGGCTAAGCCCCGGCTTTTTAAAATTGACAATGTTTGCATCCAGCGACAAATTCTCCCAGCCAATCAAGCTTAATGTTGAATCTATTTCTTCCGGGCTGGGAAATTCTTTTAAACCGCTCTTGAATCCCCAGAGCTCCACCAGCGGCCTTACCGTCGGATCAAAACACCCTCCGGACTCCTTAGATATCTTAAGCGCGCCTCTGAGCACTTGAGCCAAATCATCGGTAATCCTGATCGGATTCTTATATGCCGTAGAATTAACCTGGCTGATTTCGCTTTTTTTGGAATAATCATTGAACAGTTTTTCGGATTTTTTAAGCTCGGATACGGCATTATCAAAAATATATTTTTTAGAGCCTTCTCCTTCTATTTTAATCATATAGTAAGTCGACATGATTTCGCCTTTTTGAGTATCGATCTCACAAAAAGCCAAACCTGCAATTGCACAGATTAATACAGCTGGTATTTTAATAACTTTGGAATTCATATTGAGCTAATAATCCTGTTGATATCTACGTACTTGCAGACCATCTCTTTTACGAGGGCAATCTTTTCATAATCTGTCGCCCGGAGTTTTACATGCAAAGAACCCATCATAGAAGCAACACTGTAAGTATCCTGGTCTGAGATAAGAAGAGGTATTTTAACCTTGCCTAAAAGATTTATGATATTTCTGTTCGGGACTATGCCTCCGGTTAAAAGAATTCCGGCTATACTATAGCTGCTGGTATCCGGAATAGAGCAGGATTCTATCGCAGCCAATATGATGTCCTCTCTGTCGCCGGGAGTTATCATAAGAGTATTTCTGCCGATATAGCGGAAGGCGTCGTGGGGTTCCATGGCCGCTATTATTATTTTTTCGACAAGGTTATTTTTAAAATCCTGCGAAACTAGAAAAGAGAGCTTCATCTCTTCCGCTATTTGGGCTATTGTCGGAGCCGACAGTAGCGGATTGAAAGGTATCGAACCCAGCTCTTGAAACCCAAGCCTCATCAAGCCCTTGCCGACAAGGCTTGATATCTTGTCATATTTAGTTTTAATAATTTTGTTCACAATAACGCCTAAGACGTCAGCTCCTTCTGCATCAAACAGCGCTTTATTCAAGGCAACCTCATCTATCGGCCTGCCCACCCCGCCGGCCGAAACTATTATAACTTTGGCATCGAGAAGTTTGGCAACCTTGGCATTAGAGTGGTCAAACACAGAGCCGACTCCGGCATGCCCGGTACCCTCTATGATTACAAGATCCGATGTTTTAGATATTCTACTGTAAGAATCCAGTATCTGAGAAGTAATGCTCTTAGGATCAGGAGTATCTATATATTTCTCGGTAAAACCTCTTTCAACAGCTATGGGATTGGTGTCTTTTAAAGGCAGGGTAAATTTGCAAACCTTCTCTATCAATACCGAATCTTCGTCAACCTGAAAACCCTGTTCTAGAAGGTACCTTTGGCCTATAGGCTTTATAAATCCTATCTTGGGAAAATACTCTCTAAGGTTAAGTATCAGGCCTAAGGCAACAGTGGTTTTGCCTTCATTTTGGCTTGTTGCAGCAATAAATATTTTTTTCATTAAATATTACTTCAGGCAAGCGTTGCGCAGCTAAAAACAGTTCTGGCCTTTGGATTCTCTATGGTATTTAGCAGCTGCTTTTGTAGATATGCCGCCCCTGATATTAAAATCTCCGGCAACTTCAAGCTGGTGCGGTTTTAATATCCCAACCAGATCTTCCATAATCCTGTTCACAACATGTTCGTGGAATATTTTAACCTGCCTGAACGAAAGAAAATAATACTTTAAAGACTTCAGCTCGATGCAAACTTGATCAGGAACGTAAC
>JAQUNS010000200.1 GCA_028717465.1 Candidatus Omnitrophota bacterium | reverse complement strand
CCTGCATAAACCTGATTATAACAGCCATGTCATTCATTGCGGCTTCAATAGAAGTGTCTTCCCTAATAGCCCTGTCCATTGCCGCATTGAGCCAGGGCACAACAGATTCGTGGCCGCTGCTCTTGCCGATATCAGAGAGAGCCGCTTCTACAATTGCCTTATGTTCAATCGCCCCTTGGGCTAAAGATAAAACATAATCCTGGGATACCCGATAGATACTGGACCAAAGAAGAACATTGGCAGCCAAGCCTTCATAGCCAGTACCTAAGGTATCAGCGACACTCAAAACATTTACATAGGCAACCACCTCGCCTACTTCATAAGAATCGGTTAAATTAAAATCAAGCCCGGTCTCTTTAACTTTACCTATAAGATCCTGCATATAATCTATTGTTTCAGAAACCAAGCAGCCGTTGTCAAGCTGGTATTTCATGGCAATTATCAACCAGGGTGAGATAACCAGAAAAGCCGCCGGATCATTGATATCGAGTGCTTGGCCGCAAAGCTCCTCAAGAGAAGAAACGATACCATCGATATTGCTGATTATTTCGCCTAAAACAGGGGTCGCTACATCAGAGACAGCCTGGCCATAACCGGAGCGCTGCACATTGAAAGTAAGAGCTGCTTCGATAAGTTCTTGAGCCATCCATATCAACACTGCCTGATCTTCGTTTGACAAAGAACCCCAGCCAAAAGCTCTTACTATAGAACCCTCTATCTCTATGGCTCTTGCAGCCAGATCTTGCTCTATGTCTCTCTGATTCAGCGCCTCGCTAAGGCCTAAAGAATCAAAAGGAGAAAGACTGTCTAGGAAACTTCTCAAATCATCTGAAACTAAGCTATAGCCGGCTCTTGACCGCCTTAATATTTCAGCTTTACTGGAGCCAAAAATGCTGATTGTATATGGATATTGAGAAGAAATAAAAAATATTATAAAAGTTATTATTGAAATCGCTTTATTTCTTAACTTTATCACAATTGCCTCCTAAAATTATGCTCTTCCCCCTCTGCTGTGTCTACAATTCAATTTTAACATATCCACCGACAGATTGCAAACTCCAGGATAAAATTCTGCTAAAATCAGTAATACCTGATAATTCTGTATTACTGTCTAAGTCGGTGCTAACATAACTTTTCCAGCTATCGTTACCTATAAAACCGTCCCAGGCAATAACATCCCTGATACCATTACCGTTATCATCTACTATATATCTCCTAATAGGAATGACGACCTCGGCTCTTCTTGCTCTGGGAAGAGCAGTTATATCGACAGTATATTCGGCAACTTCGCCATCAGCATTGCGTATTGTAACTACTATAGAGTCTGCATCTGAGACTTCTGTATTCACATAAAACCTCAGATAGGCATAATGCCTCCAGTTTTGAGAGCCTTCAGGTATGTCAACATTGACAGTATTGCCAGAGTTAAGATCTATTGGCTGTTCGCTGCCCGCAAGGCTGACAGGTTCGTTCCTTACTATCATATTATCCCAGTTAAATCCTCCAAAAAAACCTCTTACAGCACCTGCTATCGAACTTCCAACATTGGGAATGAGTTTCTTCATTACCGTATACTCTGTCCAGCCATAAGTTTCCATGCAGGTATTCCAGTGAGCAATCAGATTGATATCGCTGGAGTCTCTGACTATATCATATTCATGCCCGTAGGCTCTTTCCAGTATACCTCTTAAGAAAGTCCATCTGGGAATTCTCTGATTTATTACATAGCCTAAAGTCCTCTTTTCTGCTAATGTGCCCAGTTTCCAAACCGGCGTGGTCAACACTTCAGAGGGCGGATTGTTAAGTCCGCCGTCTACTTGGGAAGAGAAACCGCGCAAGAAACCGAAGTCGTTGCCGTCAGGATGGAATAAATTTAAAGGCCTTCCCAAAAGACGCTCTATTGGAATTTTTAAAGCAGCCAAAATGTTGAACTCTTCTACGACCCGCTCTCTAAATTCCGGCCGGTCCATAAAATTTGCGCCCAGCTCCTCTTCTACCTCTTTTCTGAACGACAAAACTGTTCCCACTATAAAGCCGGCATCAATAGAATAATAAGGATAGAGTTCACTTAAATCGACTATCTTTCTCAGCTGAAGATTAAAGAATTTAAAGAAGTCAAACAACCTCTCTAATTCTGCGATATCATTTCCGGTATAGATATTACTTAAAGCCCCTACTATCTGGGTAGCGGATGGATCCTGTCCCGGCTGGGCGCCCAGCATGCTTCTGAGCATTTCGTAAGAAAGCTCACGCCTTGCCGTATATTCCAAATCCTGGCGCATCTGCCTGGTAACCTCAAACTCGCCGTATTGATTCTTAAATTCGGCTATCCTGGCATCCACCAAACTTCTAATTACAGCGTCCCTATTTGCCAAATCAACTGTTTGGCCATTAGACATCGTTAAAGAAGAGCCTTGTTCTGTTGTATACGCCCGGGTCATGGCTTGAAATAACGATGTCTCGCCCAGTCTCCAGGTAATCCAGTGCCGCCAAACCGGATAGAACTCTCCTGTTGTAGGCATCTGGCTGGGCAGGGCCTGATCAGGCTTTAGGAAAGAGTAGATATCAATCCAAAGAGCTTCCAGGCGCTGCTGAGCCTCTATATTAGCAGCTGGAT
>JAQUNS010000199.1 GCA_028717465.1 Candidatus Omnitrophota bacterium | reverse complement strand
GCAGGGTAGTGTCGAGTGGATCCCCTAAAGATATCAGCGCTCCCATACTACGTTTACGGTAGAGTTTTATAAGTAGGCTTATTTCAAGGGGTTGTAGGGTTCGCCTACCGTCCACGACTACCCGTTGTTTTTCCTCTAACTGAAAACCACCAACCTGCTTGAGGTGATTTTCAGTAGCATAGACAGAAAAACAACGGACTCATGCGAAACTCCGTTTGAGCATGAGCTTACCAGATCCTCTAACTGAAAACCACCAACCTGCTGGAGGTAATTTTCAGTAGCATAGACAGAAAAACAACGGACTCTTAATGAGACCGCCATGCATGGTCGAATTAACTCCGAAGTGTGCGCAGAGCAACTCAAGCGGTTACATAAGCAATTGTGTTTTTCTCACTGAACCGGAGCAGTTGTTTTTATATGTTTATGTGCTTTCCTTTTCCCGGTGAATTATTTGCAAATATTTTATTTTTGAGATTTGAACTCTGGAGCAGAGGCTTTTGCCTTTATGCTAAATATATGATATATATAATATAAGAGGGAGGATTATGATGCTTGGTTGCGGTGTAAGAAAAACACTGGTTTTTTGTGTTATTTTATCTTTGTTTTTTTATCTATTTCCAGCCGAAAATAGTTCTATAAACTCATTATGCAGGCGCACTAAAGATATTGCGGTTGGTATAATAAGTTATTATAACTTTCAAAGTTCTGAAACAGCATTGGATGGTATTCTGCAAGGGTCCGAGTTTAGGGATATTTTAACTGAAATAGCAAAAAAGGGATGCAGAAAAATATATATTATAGCCAACGGTAATTGGCCTTCAGGGGGCAGGGTATTCAGCGATCAGCATGCTTTGGCGATAGAGCAGGATATCGGATTCAGGCCTGAGGCAGGCTCAGCATGTATAATACTGCCTTCAGATTTTACGGGAAAATTTCCTTACTTTGAACAAAGAGAAATTTTGGCCCATGAATTGAGCCATATTTTAAAAGCTTTTGATTCATTCCATGCGGAAGCGGATTATATCAAATGGCGGGTAGTTATTGACGGAGTAAATAATATTATATTTGATTCCCATGCCGGAGATGAGGAGGCTCTTTCCAGGCTTGCCGAAGAGTATCTGCCCCTATTTGCTTTGAGATTAGAAGATGTAGCTTTATTGAGATATCAAATAGAGAGGGGAGATGACTTTAGTGTCCAGAGCGCCAATGGCTGGGCAGATAGCAAGCTCAGGGATATTATAGCTCAGTTAGATCAATCCACAGCACCCCCGAACGTGAACCGCATAAAGTGGCAGTTTGTCTTGGGCTACTACTGCTCTGTGCTTCCTTTTGAAATAGAAGGATATAATGTTGAGGCCAGAAAAGAGCAATTAATAAAAGCATTTTCTGTTTATATGGAATTAGGCGACATCTACAGCTTGATTATTGGGCCGGTAAGTAAATTACGGTTGCTTTTAGAGAGCGGTCAATATCCTTTCGCAGCCAGGTTGATCTCTGCGCTTCAAGCATTACCTTAAGGCTCTATCTGATTGACAATCGCTGAATTTAACTCTAATATCGAATAATTAAAAATACGGTTTTATTTACCTGTCAGAATATGAATAACAAGAAATTTAAATATATTTACGGTCCGGTTTCATCCTGGAGGCTGGGGTCTTCTTTAGGGATTGACCTGGTTTCTCAAGACAATAAAATATGCAGTTTTGACTGTATATACTGCCAGATATTGGAGCCAAGCCTGCTTAGCATAGAGAGAAAAATTTTTATTCCTACCGGCGATATAGTTAATGAGTTAGGCAGTCTACCTCAAGATTTGAATATTGATTATGCTACTTTCTCAGGCTGCGGAGAACCGACTCTGGCTTTAAATATTGCAGAAGTTAACTTAAGAGCAAAAGAGATGCTGAAAGTTTCAACAGCATTGCTTACTAATTCCTCATTATTATCCAGAGACGATGTCAGAAACGACATACTAGACGTGGATTTTGTAATAGCCAAATTAGATGCTTATGACGGCGGTTCTTGGGAAAGCATTAACAGGCCTCATGAAGATTTAAATTTTAAAGCTATTTTAGACGGAATAAGGCTTTTCAGGTTGCGCTACAAAGGCAAATTAGGAATCCAGATTATGTTCACAAAAGAGAACCAAGGCCGGGCTCAAGAGATAGCCGAACTGGTTTGGAGTTTCAGCCCGGATGAAGTACAGCTGAATACGCCACTGCGTGAATCTAAAACAGAGCCTTTATCTAAAGACGATATGCAGAGGGTTGAAAAATTTTTTAAGGATTTTAATGTTGTTTCGGTTTATGATAAAAGAAAAAAAGATACGGCCTGGCTTGATAAAACAGAAACAGCAAAAAGGAGAGGCAATAAATGTTAATCGACATCACCGGCCTTAAGCCGCAGGAAGAGGGTTTGGTAAAAGATATACACGGAGGAGATTCTGTCGTAAGCCGTATGCAGAATATGGGTATCAGGATCGGAAAGAAAATAAAAAAAGTAAGCGCCCACTTCTGCAGGGGCCCGCAGACAGTCGAGATAGACAATTTCCAGATTGCGCTAGGTTACGGTATGGCTAAAAAGATTATCGTGGAAGTCAGTAGATGAAAAAGATATTTCTGGTCGGCAATCCCAATGTAGGCAAAAG
>JAQUNS010000198.1 GCA_028717465.1 Candidatus Omnitrophota bacterium | reverse complement strand
TATCTTCAAGCATGGCCTTGCGCCTGTCTCCGTAACCGGGCGCCTTCACCGCGCAGGCAACGAATGTCCCGCGTATTTTATTTACTACTAATGTCGCCAATGCCTCGCCTTCCACTTCTTCGGCAATAATCAAAAGCGGCTTGCCGGAACGGGCAATCTTCTCCAGCAAAGGCAATATATCTTTAATGGATGAGATTTTCTTTTCATAGATAAGAATGTAAGGCTCCTCTAAAAGGACTTCCATTCTTTCCGCGTCAGTGACAAAATAGGGCGATAGATACCCCTGGTCAAACTGCATACCTTCAACCACATCCAGGGTAGTCGCAGTAGACTTTGCCTCTTCTACGGTAATTACCCCGTCCTTACCGACTTTGTCCATCGCCTCTGCGATCAAATCGCCTATATTCTTATCGCAGTTAGCTGCTATGGTTGCAACTTGAGCAACTTCTTTCTTATCCTTTATAGGGGTAGAAAGTTTCTTCAACTCTTCTACAACCTTCTCCACTGCTTTCTCTATCCCTCTCTTTAATGCCATAGGGTTAGCTCCGGCAGTCACGTTTTTTAACCCCTCGCGGTAAATGGCCTCTGCCAGCACAGTAGCTGTTGTTGTGCCGTCTCCTGCGATATCAGAGGTCTTTTCAGCTACTTCCTTGACCATCTGTGCACCCATATTTTCGAAAGGATCCTCCAGGTCAATTTCTTTTGCCACTGTTACGCCATCCTTGGTTATCGTAGGTGAGCCGAATTTCTTATCAATAACCACATTGCGCCCCTTAGGACCCAGCGTAACCTTAACAGCCCTGGCAAGCTGCTGCACGCCGCTTAAGACCTTCCGTCTACCTTCATCTTCAAAAAGCAATTGCTTTGCCATAATTCTCCTCCTTTAATAAATACGTAACTTATACTTTTACTTTATAATCGCCAATATATCTTCTTCGCGCATTATCAATAGCTCTTCGCCGTCTTTTGTAGTAATTTCGTTACCGGAATATTTCCCGTATAAAACCTTGTCTCCAACCTTAACCTCTAAAGACTGAAGGCTTCCGTTATCAAGAATCCTGCCTTTACCTACCGCCACAATCTTACCCTCTTGGGGTTTCTCCTTTGCGGTATCAGGTAAAACTATACCACCTTTTGTCTTTGCCTCTGCTTCAAGCGGTTTGACTACAACACGATCTGCCAATGGTTTAATATCCATAGCAAACACCTCCTTTTTCTTTAAAAAAATCAGTTTATAATTAGCACTTGTATTTCAAGAGTGCTAATTATAAATAAAAAAAAATTTTTGTCAAGTATTTTTTATAAATAATTTTTAGGCAGTAGGCATTTTACCTTCATCTTTGCAAAAATTTTACTTTTCCTGCTTTATCATGAAAAAACGGCTCCATGGTAGATGCTATGAACTTCCTGTAGAATGCGATAACAGCCCAGATAATCAATAACAAAATAATAACCCTTCTTATCATTGCAGGTTGCCTCTTTCCTTTAATGTCTTTTCGTAAAGCAGACATAGACCTTTAAGGGTAAGATTTCCGTCGATGTTATTAAATTTACGGCAATATTTCTTTATAAAATCAATATCACCGCCCGTTCCTATGACTTTGGCATTATGCAGTAGCTTGTCTTTTTTCAATAATGATAGCAAGCCCCCAATTAAAGAGGCGTATCCGTATACGATGCCGCTTAAAATGCTGGATTTTGTATTCTTCCCTATAAGACTTCCTGGTTTATTTAGTCTCACTGCGGGCAAAAGCGCTGTTTTCTCATGTAGTACTCTCAGGGAAATTCCAAATCCCGGCAGAATGATGCCCCCCAGGTATTCGTGTTTTCCGGAAACTATATCAAAAGTTATGGCTGTGCCCAGGTCTACGATAATAAGAGGTGCGCCAAATTTAACCAAACCAGCAAATGCATTAACCAGGCGGTCATGCCCTACCTGCTTGGGTCTGTGATACAGGTTTTTTAAGGGGACCTTGATATTCCGGCCAACAACATAAATCCTTGCCCCGGATATAGCAAGACTTAAAACGTCTCTCTTTATAACAGGGGTTATACGCGGAACAACGCTACATATAATACAAGAATCTATTTTAAATGTACGTATCTTCTTTCTTAGTATAGCCTTATTGTAGGAGATACTATTAATATTGAATCTCTTAATGAGGCGCTTACCATTGAATATGCCAAATGCTATATTTGTATTACCTATATCAATACCAAGAAACATTACCCGATTCTCCTTATTATATGCCTCATTACCTTCTGTTTAAACTCTTTTTAAATTGCTTGATCTGATCCCTAAGTTTAGCTGCCTCCTCAAACTGCAGGTTTCTTGCGGCTAATTCCATCTTATATTCCAAATCAGATATATATCTGGCTATCTGGTAATCCTCATTATTCTGTCCCGTGAGCCCAGCCACAAAATCTTCTGCTTCCTCCAAATCCTCGATGCCTTGCCTTATTGCCTTTTTTATCCCCTGCGGAGTAATGCCATGCTTTCGGTTAAATTCTTCCTGCAACTTTCTCCTGCGGGAAGTCTCCTGAACCGTTCTCTTAATGGAGCCGGTAATATTATCGGCATACATAATTACCATGCCGTTTATATTGCGCGCTGCCCTACCGGCCACCTGAATCAAGGAGGTCTCTGATCTTAAAAAACCTTCCT
>JAQUNS010000197.1 GCA_028717465.1 Candidatus Omnitrophota bacterium | reverse complement strand
CAAAAAAATACAAGGGCTTTGCCGGAAATTCAGCGCACAGAACAAAATTATTATATACGGGGATAAAAATCATCATGAGGTGCAGTCTTTAATGGATTATTGCGGGAATAATGCTATTGTTATCGACAGCTCAGAAGAGGTGAGCCAGGATATATTGGCAGGCGGTTGTGTTTTAATCAGCCAGTCTACAAAAGACGAAAAGAGGCTGCTTGAAATATATCGCGAGCTTCACAAAAGAGGTTTGCCAAAAAGCAATTTTTATAATACAATATGCAACGATATCAAAACTCGCCAGAATCAGATAAATTCTTTAAAAAGCGGGATCGATATTATTTTAGTTCTAGGCAGTAAGAGCAGTGCTAATACAGCTAATATTTTTTCTTTAGCTCAAAAAGTCTGCGCAAAAAGTTTTCTTGTTTCTGATCCGGAGGAGTTTCCGGAAGATGATGTAGCTCAAGCTAAAAATGTAGTTTTGGCGACAGGAGCTTCTACGCCGGATACTTTTTTGAGTTCCGTGGAAAAAAGAATTAAAAATCTATATAAACGAGGTGAATGAGATGGTAGAAGGTAAAGAGCAGAATAAGTCAGGCAGCGTTGAACAGAAGGATTTCAAAGACAGCCTGGAGCAGCTTTATGAAGCCAGCTTCAAGCAGTTGAAAGAAGGCGCTATTGTTAAAGGTACCATAATACACATAAAAAACAATGTGGTGTTGCTGGACCTCCATTACAAGGCAGAGGGCGTTCTTTCTAAAGAAGAGTTTTTAGACGACTCTGAAATAGGTTTGGGCAAAGAGGTTGAAGTGTATGTCTCCAGCCTGGAAAACGAGGAAGGCCTTGTTGTTCTTTCCAAAAGGCGTGCTGACAAAATTACCGGCTGGGAAAAGATAAACACCGAATACAAAGAGGGCGATGTAGTAAAGGGGAGGGTCGCTAAAAAAGTAAAAGGCGGTTTGATTGTAAATATAGGTGTAGAGGCATTTCTGCCGGCTTCGCTTGTAGACATAAAAGGAGTCCCTGATCTGGACTCTTTAATAAATAAAACTATCAGCTGCAAAATTGTCTCTATAAATGTTAAGAGAAAAAATGTGGTTGTATCGCGCAAAGACTATCTGCTTGAGGAGGTAGGCCAGAAAAAGCAGGATATGCTTAGCGAAATAAACGTCGGTGATGTGGTGGAAGGCATAGTAAAAAATATCACCGATTACGGAGCTTTTATAGAGATAGAGGTAGTCGACGGACTTCTTCATATCTCAGATATGAGCTGGGGCAGAATTAACCATCCTTCAGAGCTGCTTGCTGTTGGAGACAGGATAAAAGTTAAGATTTTGGATATAGACGACGAGAAGCAGAGAGTATCTTTAGGCATGAAACAGCTCAGCGCCGATCCCTGGCAGGGCATAGAGGACAAATACCCTCTAAACTCCAAAGTAAAAGGCAAAGTCATAAACATACTCCCTTACGGAGCCTTTATAGAGCTTGAGCCCGGCATAGAGGGGTTTATACACGTATCGGATCTCTGTTGGACCAAAAAGATAAGGGATGCCCATGAGATGTTTGTAATTTCAGACATTGTCGAAGCTGTAGTTCTCTCTCTGGATTTAGAGAAGCGTAAAATAACTCTGGGAATAAAACAGCTAGAGCAGGATCCCTGGAAAGGCATAGAATCTAAATATATTCTTGATTCGGAAGTAAACGGAAAAGTGACCGGGTTTAATGAAGACGGTGCTTTTGTTGAGATAGAAGACGGCATAGACGGGTTTGTATCCAAGAACGACATATCCTGGACCAGGCGCATAAACCATGCTTATGAAGTTTTAAAGAAAGGGCAGAAGCTAGATTTTAAAATCATAGGTATCAACAAGGCTTTCAGGCAGCTTATCCTGAGCTTAAAACAGCTAAGGCCCAACCCCTGGCCCCAGATAGAGGAGAAGTATAAGCCCGGAACAATAGCAGAGGGCGTTATTACCAGCGCATTTCCTTTCGGCGTGTTTGTGGAGATAGAGGAAGACCTGGAGGGCCTTTTGCATATTTCTGAAATAGACAAAAAGTCCGAAGGTTCTCAGGGCGGTTTTTCACCTCAAGACAGAGTGACTGTTTCTGTTATGTCGATAGATAAAGACAAAAAACAGATCAGGCTGGCTCTGGTTCAAAGTTCCGGGGACCGGCAGGATACGCCGGATATTCCTAAGGAAGATAATGATCCTCAAGAGCAAACCAATGACAATGGGGCCGTCTGAGCAGCTAAGCATAATTAAAAGAGGCGTTGAGGAGTTTATCGGAGAAGATGACCTTTTAAAGAAGCTGGCGCTCTCATGTAAAAGCAAAAAACCTCTTAGAATAAAAGCCGGGTTTGACCCTTCTGCTCCTGATTTGCATCTGGGCCACATGGTGCTTCTTAAAAAATTAAAGGATTTTCAAAGGCTCGGGCATGAGGTCTATTTTTTAATCGGAGATTTCACCGCCCGGATAGGAGATCCCAGCGGCCAGAAAGAAGCCCGTCCCAGGCTGTCTAAAAAAGAGGCTCAAGCCAATGCCAAGACATACAAAAGGCAGATTTTTAAAGTTCTGGATGCTAAGAAGACCAGAATAGTTTTTAACTCCAAATGGCTCCAGAAGATGAATTTTGAGGATGTTTTAGAGCTCAGTTCCCGCTACACCCTAGCCAG
>JAQUNS010000196.1 GCA_028717465.1 Candidatus Omnitrophota bacterium | reverse complement strand
GAAGCCTTTTTTGCATTTTATAAAAATATCTTCAGCTTTTTGAGTTATCTCTCCTATCTGCGTTATCTTAAAACCGCTATTATCTATTGAATTTAAAAAGATACTGTTTCTGCTCAAAGTAAACAGCAATTCAAAGTCTTCGCCCTCTCTCAATGCCGATTCAAAATCAACTCCCTTAGATAAAGGCACTGCTTCCCGGTTCAGAATAGCGCCTTTTTTGCTCGAATTGCATATTCTGTGCAAGTCAATCAACAATCCGTCACTTATATCAATCATTGAATTGGGGTGCAGGTTTTTGGCCAGCCACCTTGCTTCTTCTAAGCGGGGCTTGAATTTATAATGTTTCCCAGATTTAAAGCTTCCGCCTATCTTTCCGGTAACGAATATAAAATCCTTATTCTTGGCTCCGCTTCTTTTAATCAGATAATCTTTTTCGACATAACCTATCATAGCAACAGCTAAAAATATTCTTTCACTTTTGACTGTATCGCCGCCAACTATCTTAATATTGTATTTAGAAGATAACTGCTTTATGCCTGCATATATGCCGTCTATCAGTTTTAAATCATGCTTTGGGATACCTAAACTTATAACTGTATAATAAGGAAGGCCGCCCATAGCAGCTATATCTGAAATATTCACCGCCAGTGCTTTATGTCCTATAAACCGGGCCGGTATCTTGGAGGATTCAAAATGCACTCCGTCTAAAATAGTGTCAGTAGTAAAAAGCATAAAGTATTTTTTATTATAAGGTACCACGGCGGTATCATCTCCGATGCCGACAAAACCCTTAGGCATCTTAAACATACCTTTGAGATGACTGACTAAGATATCCTCTTTCATTTTATAAAATACAAAATACCTCCGCTCATTACAGCCTATTTTATCAAATTAAAGGGCGGCTTTATTATCCCGTTTTCACAGATTATGGCGGCAATTAAATCCGGCGGAGTAATATCAAAAGCCGGATTCTCTGCCTCAGTGCCAAGCGGAGCGATAAATTTCCCCCCTATTCTAATAACTTCCTCAGGCCCTCTCTGTTCGATAATAATTCTACATTGAGTTTCAAGGCCGGGGTCAAAGCTCGACATAGGCGCAACGACATAAAACGGTATATTGTGCGCTTTGGCCAGCAGGGCTAAAGAGTAAGTTCCTATTTTATTGGCAAAGCCGCCGTTCTTGGCGATTCTGTCGGCTCCTACAAAAATTTTATTTATCCTGCCCTTGCTCATCAAATAACCGGCCATATTGTCACAGATGAGCCGGTAATCTATGCCGGCTTTGTTAAGCTCCCAGCAGGTAAGCCTGGCGCCCTGTAAAACAGGCCTTGTCTCGTCTACATATACCCTAAAGTTGATATTTCTTTCCCGGGCCTTAAACATTACAGCCAAAGCTGTCCCGTAGCCTCCGGTTGCAAGCCCTCCGGCATTACAGTGCGTAAGCACGCCGTCGCCGTCCGATACTAAGCCGGCTCCATACTCGCCCATGCTGCGGGAATTTTCAATATCTTCCTGCCAGATAGAGAGCGCGCGCTTTTCTATCAACGATATTAAATCTCTGACATCCCTGCTTTTATTCTCGATTACAACCTTTCCTATTTCATCAAGGGCCCAGAAAAGATTTACGGCAGTAGGCCTTGATTTGGATAGAATATCTTTTGCCTCCCGCAAAACCGACTCTAAAACAGATAAATTATTTATCTTTTTAGATTTTAAATGCACAACTAGGCCCAGCGCTGCAACTATACCTATCAAAGGAGCGCCTCTGACATGCATATTTTTGATAAAACAAAAAACGTCTTCTATTTTAGAAGCTTTCAGCCATTTAATTTTATTGGGCAGAGATTGCTGGTCTAAAACAGACAACGATTTACCGTGCCATTTAATGTGTTCTATCAAAAAATCTTTTTTCATATTCCTATCTGTCTTCTCCACAGCAATACAACGGCCAGGATAAAACTGTTATGAAGCACGTGCACGAAGAACGGAACCCAGAAAGAACCGGTCTTTTCATAAAGATAGACAAGCAATATCGCCAGAGATAAAATAGGCAGCAACCCGATTAAATTCATATGCAGCATAGAGAAAACCAGGGACGAGACAAGGGCAGCCTGAAATACGCCGATTGATTTTTTTAAACTTCCGTAAAGAAGCCCCCTGAAAAAAAGCTCTTCTACGAAAGGCCCTATCACGGCAACAAACAGAGATACTGCCGCTAAAATATAAGGATTTTTTTCAAAAATCAAAAAATAAAATACAAGCTGCCCGGATCCGCCGCTATCATACTTTTGAAAATAAGCAGCGCTGAGCATAAAAACAATAAAAATAACCGGCAAAAAAGACATATAGCTTAAAAAACCTAATTTAAAATCATGTAAGACCCGCCTGACTTTAATTCCAAGAGCAGATAGAGTCTGTTTGTGCTTCTTTTTAAGCCAGTATACAATCAGCACTGCTACTGCAATATCAAGAGCAAAAGAGCTGATAAAAGACAGCAGGATAAACAATCTCTCGTTTGTCGTTCCGGTAAGCCAGCCAAAGATATCATCAGATACAGAAAATACCTGCATCCAGAATATAACCCAGATTAATATTTTGAAAAAATCCTTTAAATCCCATAGAGGGCAGAGCGAAAAATCCGATCTTTTTATAAAAAACTTCAATTTA
>JAQUNS010000195.1 GCA_028717465.1 Candidatus Omnitrophota bacterium | reverse complement strand
ATATTACAGTCAAACCGTCTCTATTTAAACCGCTTAGCATACCCATGATCTCAACTTGATGGCCTATATCAAGATGGGCCGTAGGCTCATCTAAAAGCACGATTTCAGAGCCTTGGGCCAGAACCTGGGCAAATAGAACTTTCTGCAGCTCACCGCCGGATATTTCATTTATCCTCTTATGTTTTATGGCGACAAGGCCGAGCTTTTCCATTAATTTGAGCGCTGACTCAATATCTTCACGGCAATATTTTCCCAGGCCTTCAAGATACGGAAATCTGCCCATCATTATAAATTCTTCCACAGTATAGGAAAATTGCGCTTTAAAAATCTGAGGCAGAACGGCAATATGTTTTGCCTTTTCTTTTAAATCCATTTTCTGAAAATCAAATTTTTTTAATATTATCTTCCCCTGAAACGGCTTTATCAAGCCGGCCAGTGTTTTTAAAAGTGTTGATTTACCGGCTCCGTTAGGGCCTATCAATCCTATAAACTCACCGCTTTTAACCTTAAAATTTATGTTTTTAAGGACAAAACTGCCTCTATATCCGGAAGATACTCCGATAATGTCAATGATATTATCCAATTCTAAAATCCCTGCCTAAGAAAATAAGGCTTAAAAAGAATATGCCGCCTATTAAACCGGTAACAACGCCGACCGGAAGTTCG
This sequence comes from Candidatus Omnitrophota bacterium, assembly GCA_028717465.1. Taxonomy (GTDB): domain Bacteria; phylum Omnitrophota; class Gorgyraeia; order Kaelpiales; family Kaelpiaceae; genus Kaelpia. Next base: position 2,026 of record JAQUNS010000195.1, on the reverse strand, counting down.
AGCGGAGAAATGATCGTACGGGCAAAAGTATCTGAAAGCAGCAGGAATACAGCGCCCGATATTGCGCTAGTCAATAAAACCATGGTATTCAATGTGCCGAAGATTCTCCTCATTAAATGCGGCATCAGCAATCCTACAAATCCTATCACGCCGCCAAGGACTATGCAGTTTGCAGTAATCAATGACCCTAAAAAATAAAAATATTTTTTATTTTTTTGAACATCCAGGCCCAAAGAATGGGCTTTTTCGTCGCCTAGGCTTAAAATATCCAGCCTTTTAGATAAAATCAGAACAGCTGCTATAGCAGGCAGAATAATAACTCCTGCTACTTTAGTGAAAGCCATATTTACAGAGGATAGATCGCCCATCATCCAGAGCATCATGGACTGAACTCTGGAAGGCTTCAGGAACGCAAAAAACACCAGAACTAAAGAAGAGAATAGAAAATTCATCACAATCCCGGAGAGAATTAAGCTTATGGTCGAGAAATTCCTTCTGACAGATAAAAAATAAACTACAAATACTGCAAAAACGGCCCCAACTAAACCGGCTGCCGGAAATAACAGAGAAAAGCTATAGCCGGCTGCAAGGTGAGCCAGCGCCACCCCTAAACAAGCACCTCCTGAGACCCCTAAAGTATACGGCTCTGCAAGGGGGTTTCTAAGCACAGCCTGAAATACCGCTCCGCTCACAGCAAGGCCGGCCCCGATAAGCAAGGCTGCCAATATCCGCGGCAGGCGGATATCCAGAATAACCGAACTCTTGAGTTCCAATGCCGGCTCACCAGATAAAATTTTAAAAACATCTTTTAAACTAATATCTACCTCCCCCAGCCTTAAAGACAACAGTACCGCAAAGAATAAAATCGAAACCAAAATAAATATTTTAATCTTCATCCAATATCTCCGGGCAGATAACACTCCTAAGCAGATAAACTGCTTGGACAAAATTTACCGGATTCGGCCTGGAAAATAAATCAGCGTTTACTTCAATTATATTATTCCCGGCAACGGCATTTAAAAATCCGTATTTCAACCAGAAATTTTTGCTAAAAACATAATTCTCAGACATAACTATAATATAATCGGGGTTTGATTCCAGTATCTTTTCTTTCGCAACTCTGAAAAAACCGCTGCCTATATCCTGGGCTATGTTTTCACCGCCTGCGTAAATAAGCAGGTCATTTAAGTAGCTCAACCGCCCTGCGGTAATAAGCGGAGAGGTCCCTACTTCTAAAAAAATCCTTGGTTTTCTATCACCGCATTTCTTCAATAATATTTCTTTTAGTTCTTTATTCATGCTATCTATTATATCCTGAGCTTTAGATATTCTGTCCAATAGGCCTGCTAACCTTAAAAAATTATCACAGCAGTCCCGAAAACTCTCCTCGGCCTGAAAATACTCTATTTTTATGCCCAGCTCCTTTAATTTTCCTACACGCTCTATTTTATTCATCGGCGTTGCAAGAATAATATCTGGCTTTAAAGCCGCAATCTTTTCGATATTTATATTCAAAGTATCTCCTACTACCTCCTGATCCAAGCCAAACATATCCCTGTCTATGCTGGTGATACCGGCCAGAAAACTCTCTGCGTCCAGCAGTATAATCGATTCGGTAAGATAGGGGCTTAAAGAGACAATTCTTAGCGCGCAGGCATTAAAAGAAATGAACAGGCACGAAAAAATAAGCAGAATACATCTTTTCATCGGATTATTTTACCACACAACATCAAAATGAATATTTTAAACCAGCGTAATAATTCCTCTCCGGAGAAGGATAAACTCCATTTTTATTATACATCGTACTATAAGCTACATATTCTGAATACATTTCATTAAATAAATTATTTACTCCCATATAAAATATCCAATCATCTTTACACTTATAATCAATCTTTACATTGGTAACCCAGTAAGAATCCCCCTTTTTATAAATATTTCCCGGGTCATTTATCTGATAGACACTGCCTCTATATATGAAATCAGCATAAAAAGATAAATTATCAGATAAAAAATAGCTTAGATT
>JAQUNS010000194.1 GCA_028717465.1 Candidatus Omnitrophota bacterium | reverse complement strand
TTATCATGCGGGCAACCCAGAAAATCAATATCTCCTGAGCCGTGACCAGAGTAGATGTAGGATAAAAATACTCTAGATCGGTAATTTTTGATTTTTCATTTTTAATTTTTGATTTTTCATAAGGCCAACCCATAGTCGAAAAAGGCCAAAGCCAGGAAGAAAACCAGGTATCCAGAACATCGTTATCCTGGTAAATATCTCCTGACCCGCAATCCGGGCAGAGATCCGGTTTTTCTCTGGCAACTATAACGCCTTTATTTTTTTTTGACATCCTGCCCCGGATCGCTGGTTTGAATCTTATAACAGCCCCTGCAATAGTAGACAGGTATTCTGTGGCCCCACCAAATCTGGCGCGATATGCACCAATCGCGTATATTCTCCATCCAATGCAAGTAAACTTTCTCCCAGCGGACAGGATAAAACTCAACCTTATTTTTTTTGACAACGCTAACAGCCTCTTTAGCCAAAGGTTTCATCTTTACAAACCACTGCATGGATATATACGGCTCGATCACGGTATCGCAGCGGTAACAGCGGCCGACAGCATTTAAGTAGGGCTCTATTTTTTCGACTAAACCCTGAGCATCCAGGTCTGCTATTATTTTCTTGCGCGCCTTAAACCTGTCCATGCCTTTATACCCGGCAGCGTTTTCATTCATGACTCCGGATTCGTCCATAATAACTATGGGCTTAAGGCCATGTCTTGCCGCAATTTCAAAATCGTTAGGATCATGGGCAGGAGTAACTTTAACAGCTCCGGTACCGAATCCGGGATCGACCGCTTCGTCGCGGATCAGGTCAAGCTCCCTATTGACAATGGGAAGAATGATTTTATTGTCTTTTAAGAATTCAAACCTCTGGTCTGTAGGATGCACGGCAACGGCAACATCTCCGAGCATGGTTTCAGGGCGCGTTGTGGCAACAGTAACATGCTCACCTCCCGTTCCGGCAGGGTATTTAAGGTAATAAAGAAATCCCTCCTGTTCTTTGTGGTCTACCTCTTCATCAGAGAGTGCGGTCATACATCTGGGACACCAGTTAATTATGTATTTACCGCGATAGATCAAACCCTTTTGGTATAATCTGATAAAAGCCTCCAGAACCGCCTCAGATAAACCCTCATCCATCGTGAAACGTTCCCGAGACCAATCGCAAGACGCGCCCAGACGCCTGAGCTGCCTGACTATGGTCGAACCGTACTCTTTACGCCATTGCCAGACTCTTTCTATAAAATTATCTCTGCCTATGTCGTCTCTTTTGATGCCTTGTGCAGCCAGCTGCCGTTCAACGACATTCTGCGTAGCAATCCCGGCATGGTCTGTACCCGGTATCCAGAGAGCGCAATAACCCTGCATCCTTTTATAGCGTATTAATATATCTTGAATAGTATTATTCAAAGCATGCCCCATATGTAAAATGCCGGTCACATTGGGCGGCGGGATTACAATACAGTAAGGCTCTTTTGTTTTATCGGGAACTGCATGAAAGAGCCCGTTATCCTCCCAGAATTTATACCACCTGCCTTCTACTGCTTGGGAATTATACCGAGTCTCCATATTAAAACATCCACACAGATCCACACAGATTGTTACCCCCCATCATCTGTGCATTTTTATTAGTAACCATCTGAACAGCTGTATCTTAAATTCTGCCTTTTTTGCTCTCTTTCATCAATTTATATTCAACACTATCCAGCAACGCTTGCCAGCTTGCCTCTATGATATTCTCGGAAACACCTATGGTGCTCCAGCTGCTTTCGGAATCTTGGGACTGGATAAGAACCCTTACTCTTGCAGCTGTACCATCTTTTTCATCCAGAACTCTGACCTTAAAATCTGTAAGCTTCATTTCCGATAAAACAGGGTAAAACCGATAGAGCGCTTTTCTTAAAGCAGAATCTAACGCGTTTACCGGCCCGTCTCCTTCCGCTACCGTATACTCCTCTTTATTGTTAACCTTTATTTTGATTGTAGCTTCAGAGACTAAATCCCCGCCGCTTTTTCTTTCCACAATAACGCGGAAACTTTGCAAAGAAAAAAATCTTTTTAATTTTTTAAGCTGTTTATTTAAAAGCAGTTCAAAAGAGCCTTCAGCTGCTTCAAAATGATAACCTTTATGCTCCAAACCCTGCAGCAGCTTATGCAGATCATGGGTAACATTCTTGTCTTTCTGCATATCGTAACCATACTCTTTGGCTTTCAGAGTAAGAGATGATTTCCCGGAAAGCTCGGAGACCAGTAAGTCGCGCTTATTTCCGACCAATCCGGGGTCAAAATGCTCATAGGTCTTGGATTCTTTCATAACCGCATTGATATGCACTCCGCCTTTATGAGCAAAAGCGCTGCCACCGACATAAGGCTGATTTTCGTTCTGTTTCATATTGGAGATGTCCGAAACAAAACGCGAGATTTCAAATAAATTCTTAAGGTTCTTATCCGGTATACACTCAAAGCCTAACTTTAACATTATATTAGGAATCAATGAGCAGAGATCGGCATTGCCGCACCGCTCTCCATAGCCATTTATAGTCCCCTGCACAGAACAGGCGCCTTCCTCAACAGCCACCAAAGAATTGGCTACGGCCATACCGGAATCATTGTGGACATGAATGCCTAAACCGGTATTGAGCTGGCCTTTAACATCCCTGAATATAGCTTGAACCCAGCCGGGTATCATGCCTCCGTTGGTATCGCACAGCACTATCAAATCAGCCC
>JAQUNS010000193.1 GCA_028717465.1 Candidatus Omnitrophota bacterium | reverse complement strand
AATGTTGCCAGGGATATAGCCGTTAATATGGATTCCTACCGTTTAATTGTCGAAAAATCTACCGTGCCTGTTCAGACCGGGGAGAAGGTCAGGCAGACCTTGCAGTTATATACAAAAGGCGACATTGATTTCGACGTTGCTTCAAATCCTGAGTTTTTAAGAGAGGGTTCAGCTATAAGAGATTTTATGGATCCGGACAGGATAGTTATCGGAATAGACAGCCCCAGAGCGAGAGACCTGCTGTTTTGTTTATACAGCCCTCTGGCGGCTCCCATTATAGTTACTGATATAAAAAGCGCAGAATTAATAAAACACGCTTCCAATTCTTTTTTGGCGCTCAAGATTTCTTTTATCAATGCAGTATCCCGTATCTGCGAAAAAGTAGGCGCCGACGTGGAAAAAGTTGCCGAAGGCATGGGTTTGGACAAAAGAATAGGGCCTAAGTTTTTAAAAGCTGGCATAGGTTACGGCGGAAGCTGTTTTCCAAAAGACGTAGATGCTTTTATCCATATATCAGAGGTCTTAGGCTATGATTTTAACCTGTTAAAAGAGGTTAAAAAAATAAACGAGGAACAGAGGCTGCTGGCGGTTAAAAAAATAAAAGATACCCTTTGGGTACTTAAGGGTAAAAAAATAGCTGTCTGGGGCGCTTCCTTTAAGCCGGATACCGACGATGTCAGAGATGCTCCTGCCATAAGCATTATATCTAATTTGCTTGATGAAGGGGCCTCTATAGCTGTCTTTGACCCCAAGGCATTGGTAAAAATTAAGGAAGTGTTTAAAGGCAGAGTTAGCTATGTCCAGGACAAGTACCAGGCTTTAGAGGGTGCGGACTGCCTTTTACTTGCTACTGAGTGGGATGACTTTAAAGATGTGGATTTTCAGAAAGTAAAAAGTATTATGCGCCTTCCGTTTATACTGGACGGCAGAAATTTTTATAAAAATCTGGACTTAGAGGATCTGGGCTTTGTCTATATGCCTTTCGGAAGCGGCTATTCAGGCAGGCTGGCTCCTGAAAAGAACAGATAGAATCAGATTAACCTGGCAGGATGCCTGCCCAATAGTTATATAGGCGTGATTAGGCTAGAGGTTAAGGCGGAACATTTACAATAAATATGAAGATTATTCTAACCGGTGCCGGCGGATTGCTTGGAGCAAGCATACTGAGAAGGCTAGCGAACAAACATGAAGTTACCTCTATTATTCATAAAAGCGAAACATCCGGATTATCATGCGATATAGCCGATGAAACTCAAGTCCAGAGCCTTTTAAAGAATAATAAAGGGGATATTATTGTGCACTGTGCGGCTGTCACTGATGTGGATTTTTGCGAGAGCAACCCTAGAATAGCACATAATGTAAACTGTATCGGGACAAGAAACCTGGCCTGCTACAGCGCAATGTACGGAATTACTTTTATATATATAAGCTCTGACTATATCTTTGACGGCCGTAAACAATCCCCGTACAGAGAAGATGATGATGCTAACCCTGAGACAGTTTACGGAATTTCAAAATACGGCGGCGAGTTATACGTCAGTTATTTTACAAAAAAATATTATATTTTTCGCACCGGCCTACTCTATGGTACAGGATCTGGCAATTGGATCGCTAAAATTATCAATAAATTAAAGCTCAAAGAAGATGTTTACGCCGCTGATGACCAGGTTATAACACCGACCTACGCTGAAGATTTTTCTGCTGCTCTGGATGAGTTCATAGCAAAGGTTTCCTCCGATCCCAAGATAGCATACGGCATTTATAACCTGACAAACAGAGGTTCTGTTACAAGGCATGGCCTGGCTTTAAAAGCCGCAGAATATTGCGGCCTATCTGCGAAAAGCATAAAACCAGCTAAATTAGATAAAATATCTTCTGTTACGCCACGGCCCAAATATTGCGCTCTTTCAGGAGAAAAACTGGACAGAGCCGCCGGGATTAAGTTGAGGGCATGGGATGAGGCACTTCAAGATTATATGACAAAGCAGTGAGGTGTTGATATGAACATGAAAGAGTATTTAAGCAAAAGGAAAGAGCTGATCGAGGAGTACTTAAAGATGGTCTTGCCTGTGCAGGATGAGCCCCAGAAATTACATGAGGCGCTGTGGTTTTCAATGTTTGCCGGAGGCAAAAGGATAAGGGCCATTCTGATGCTTGCCATAGCTGACATTGCTAAGTCACCGATAGACAAAATAATAAGTTCTGCTGCCGGAGTCGAAATGGTACATACCAGTACTCTTATTTTGGACGATTTGCCGTCTATGGACGATGCTCTGCTTAGGCGCGGTAAGCCTGCCTTACACAGGGTCTACGGAGAGGCTACGGCTATTATTGCTGCTAACATTCTTATGCTGGAAGGCATCCATCTTATCACCAATAACCTGATTGATGTTGTCCAGGATAAAGACAAACTTGGCGCTATAATATCGGAGCTATTTTCAGAGATAGGCAAGGACGGCATAATGTTAGGGCAGTTTCTTGACTTGACTTTGAGTAATCAAAAAATAAAAGCAAAAGATGTGGAGGATATTCACAACAGAAAGACAGCCTCTCTTTTTAAAATATCGGCTAAAATAGCAGCTGAAATATGCGGCCTTAAGACACCTGAAGCAACTGCTCTGATTAACTATGCTGTTGATTTCGGGTTAATTTTTCAGATAAGCGATGATATTCTTGCAGTTGAAGGCGTGCCTTCTAAAACAGGTAAAATGTCTCTTGCTTCCGACAGAAGGCCAAATTATATCGATACTATAG
>JAQUNS010000192.1 GCA_028717465.1 Candidatus Omnitrophota bacterium | reverse complement strand
GTCAAGCAAAGATAAGCCATTTTGGATAAAACCTGACAAAATACGCCTCATAATAGAAGCTAAATTATCATAAAACGGGTCTGATTTCTACAGATTTAAAGAGAGGCAATAGAATAAGCTCCTTTTATATTGCCGATAAATTCAGATCCGGTGCGAATAGAAATAATCCTCCGTAAGATATATCTAAAATCCAGATAAAAATCTTTATAAGCTCTGTTCAACATAGCAAAATACTCGCTTTCTGTAAAAGCAGGCGGTATATATACAGCCTCTCTCTGGTTATTGACAGAACCCCCTTTTTTAAAATCAAAGTTATAACCTTCATCTTTAAGCATTTTATAAATTACTGTTCCCGGAAAAGGCACAAACTTGTTAAAATGCGCAAAATCCAAAGGCAGGCTTTTGGCAAAATCAACTGTACGCCTTAGGCTTTTCTTGGTCTCCCAGGGGGACCCAACTAAAAAATCCGCCCTTACCCTCAAGCCGGCATCGTAAGCCCAGTTTACCGCTTTTCTGTTATCCTGAACCGTATTGCCTTTCTTTAGCTTTTCTAAAATAAAATCGTCTCCGGACTCAAGGCCGAACAAAACCTGCCAGCAGCCGGAATCTTTAAGCATAGCCAGAATATCTTTGTCGACATAATTAACCGCGGTCAAACAAGTCCAGCTTATATTTATTTTTTTCATCTCTTTGCATACCGATTCAACATGAGACCTGTCTATGGTAAATGTGTCGTCAAAAAACCTTATTTCACGGGCCCCGTATTTAGATATAACCTCTTCAACTTCAGATATAACGTCGGTTGCGCTTCTCTTTCTAAGCTTATCGCCAAAGACAGACTTATCGCAAAAGGTACAGCTGTTAGGACAGCCACGTGAGGTCATAATCACCGCTAGGGGGAGTTTTCTGCATGAAGCCGGCGTCGGAGAATATCTATTTAAAGGCGGCAGTAGATGTCTGGCCGGATAAGGGACAATATCCAAATTATTAATGTTAGAGCGCCGTTCTGTAATTACAGTTTGGCCGTTTTTTTTAAAAATAATGCCTCTAATATCTTCAATCTTTATTCTTTTGTCGCCTGAAATATGCTGCAGCAACTCTTTAAATGTTTCCTCACCCTCACCTATCACTGCAAAATCAAATATCCCGTCATCAAGAGCATTCCCCGGACAGGCTGTAGCATGGGCTCCGCCTAAAATTAGCATTATATTTTCTAATTCCCTGCGCAGTATAGCCGATAGTTTTAAAGCATTGCCAAAAACCGGAGTTGTAGAAGTAACGCCTATTATCTTGGGCTTAAAAAATCTCGCCTCTCTTAAAACCTCATCAATAGTTACGCCTAAAGTGCAGTCTATTATCTTAACGTTGTGCCCTTCACGCTCTGCAACTGCTGCCAGATAAGCCAGGCCGAGGGAAGGAATAATATTTAAAGCATGCTTAAAATTTTCTTTTTCGCCGCCGATATCTTTGAAAGTATAAGGAGGGTCTATTAAAAGTACATTCATCTCATAAAACTTTATTTAAAACTTTTGACAGATACAATATATCGGATTCAGTCAAGCTTTCGTAAAACGGGATCTGAATACCATACTCATAAAGCCTGCGGGAATTAGGGCAATCTTTATAACCTAATATTTGGGCGCAATCATCGGCAATCTCGGATTTAATGCCGCAATCTATGCCGTATTTCAAAAGTTTTAACCTTGCCTCCTGAGCCTTTATTCTGCCTATTAAAACAAAAAAATAGCAATTTGAAACAGCCTCTCTATCCAAAGTTTGAATAGCTATATCATCTTTTAGGTTTGATTTTAAAAGTTCGGCTAACCTTTTAACCTTGATTAATTTTTTATTTAAATCGGCCAGTTTTTCTAAGCCGATACAGGCCTGATAATCAGTATAACCGCTATTAGAACAGGCAACCTTTTGAATATGCCTGTAAAAATCATAAATTTTTTTATTTCCAAACTGAGAGGCCAAAAGATATAAAACAGGATAAAACAGCAATGTTTTATAAAATTTATCTTCTAAAAATGCATAGATTATCTTTTTATAAGGAACGGTTTTTCTAAAGAAACATTCTGATAAATTATTTTTTATGCTTTCGGCTAAAATATTGTCATCTGTAACAACCATGCCGCCGCCGTAGGTATTAACTGTCTTAATGGTATCAAAGCTAAAAAAAGCAGCCTCACCGAAAGAGCCTGTTCTTTTGCCTTTATATTCAGAAGCAAGAGAATGGGCGCAATCTTCAATAATTAAAATTCCTCTTTTTTTAGCAATATCTATAATCTCCTCGCTCCGGCAGGGATTTCCGAACATATGCGCCAATATAATTACCTTTGTGCCAGAAGATATCCTAGCAGCTATATTTTCAGCGTTGACATTAAAACTATCCCTGTCTATATCCGCAGGGATACATTTCAATCCCAGAGACTCTATGATATCGGCCAATGCCCCTAATGTATAAGCAGGGATGATAACTTCATCTTCCCGTTTAAAACCATAAGATTTAAGTATGAGCTTCATGCCTATTCTTGCCGAAGGAACTGCAATTGCATATTTAGAACCGATATAATCCGCAAATCTATTTTCAAAATTTTCAATTAAATCGCCCTTATCCTGCTTAAATAGGCTCAAAACATCTCTTTCTATTCTTTCTACCTTGCGCCGGGGAATTATTCTGGTTCTCATATTTATTGTAATATCTTTATATCTATTGCAGTATGGCCAAATACCTGGAATCTGTCTGTTTTAATTTTTACATCGCAAGGATT
>JAQUNS010000191.1 GCA_028717465.1 Candidatus Omnitrophota bacterium | reverse complement strand
GGGTATCTTTAAAAAAATATTGCAGAAAATGCCGGAAGCATACTCTGCACAAAGAAACAAAGTAGAACCGCTGCCGGCTAAGTTTATAGGTGGCAGCTTAAAGGCCTGTAGCTCCAATTGGCTAGAGCGCCGGACTCCAAATCCGGATGTTGGGGGTTCGACTCCCTCCAGGCCTGTAATTTTTAGGAGAAGCGATGTTTAAAAAAATCGGCGGGTTTTTTAGTGACGTAAAAACAGAGATGAAAAAAGTCTCCTGGCCTTCCAAGGGCGAGCTTGTTGCGGCTACTGTAGTAACGTTTTTTTTCGTAGCCGTTCTTGCCGTCTATGTAGGAGCTATAGACCTGTTAATGTCCCGCATTACGACTCTGCTGTTGAAATAAGATGGAATGGTATATAGTCCAAACTCAGACCGGCCAGGAATATAAAGTAAAGCAGCTCCTGGAAAGCGCAATTGAACAGAGCAAGCTCTCTGAATATATAAAGGAAGTTTTTGTTCCTACCGAAAAAGTTACTGAAGTTAAGAGCGGCAAGAAAAAAGTCTCGGAGAGGAAATTTTACCCGGGATATCTTCTTGTCCAGATGGATTTAAATGATGATACCTGGCTTTTGATAAGAAAGACTCCCGGAGTAATAAGATTTTTAAGCTCCGGAGACAAACCCGTGCCTTTAAACGAAGAAGATGTCTTTAAAATAAGACAGCAGTCTGAAGAGAGGATAGAACAGCCCAGGCCGAAAGTGGTATTTGAGAAAGGCGAGACCGTAAGAGTAGTAGAGGGGCCGTTTACCAACTTTAACGGTAAAGTTGAGGAGGTATCTCTGGAGAAAGGCAAGGTTAAAGCGTTGTTAACTATTTTTGGAAGGCAGACTCCGGTTGAACTTGAGTTTTGGCAAGTGGAGAGAATGTAAAATGGCTAAAAAACCTGTATTAGTAAAGATTAAGCTGTACTGTCCGGCCGGCCAGGCCAATCCTGCGCCTCCGGTAGGTCCGGCGCTAGGCCAGCACGGTGTTAATATAATGGAGTTTTGTAAGACTTTTAACGAGAGAACTAAAGACAGGGCCGGCCTTATTCTTCCTGTTGAGATAGATGTCTATGACGACAGGAGCTTCTCTTTTATTGTTAAACAGCCTCCGGTTTCGGTTTTATTGAAACAGGCTTGCGGACTTGCTAAAGGATCTGGGGTACCCAACAAAGAGAAGGTTGGCACTATAACTAAATCAAAAATTAAAGAGATAGCAAAAGAGAAGATGCCGGATTTAAATACCGACATTGTTGAAAATGCCATGAGAATAGTGGAAGGCACCGCCAGAAGCATGGGCATAGATATAATTGAGGGTTAAAAATGGTTAAACTGACAAAAAAGCAAAAACATATTCAGGAGACGGTTGATTTTAAAAAGGAGTATTCTGTTGAGGAAGCAGTCGGTATTCTTAAAAGTATCGGCGGAGCTAAATTTCAGGAAACCTTAGAGGTTGCCTGCAGCTTAAACATTGATCCTAAAAAAAGCGATCAGACCGTAAGAGGCTCGGTGGTTCTGCCCCATGGCCTTGGCAAAAACATAAGAGTCCTGGTTTTTTGTAAAGGCGAAAAGGAAAGAGAGGCTAAAGATTCAGGGGCTGATTTTGTCGGTAACGATGAGTTAATAGAGAAGATTAAATCAGGATGGATGGATTTTGATGTTGCAATAGCTACTCCTGATATGATGAGAGAGGTTGGAAAAATAGGAAAAGTTCTGGGCCCTCGCGGGCTTATGCCTTCACCTAAAAGCGGTACTGTTACAGATCAGCTGGGTAAGGCTGTCAAAGAATCTAAAGCAGGAAAGCTTGACTATAGAATGGACAAGGCAGGCACGGTTAATGTCGGATTAGGCAAGATCTCTTTCTCTAAAGAGCAGCTTACTGAAAATGTACAGAGTTTTCTCGACTCTTTGGTTAGAGTCAGGCCGGCTTCTACCAAGGGCCAGTTCATAAAAGGAGTTCATATGTCCACTACTATGGGCCCTGGCTTAAAAATAAGCTTTACGGAGGTCCTAAAATGAAAATAGGCCAGCATACCAGGCAGCTCATGACCGAGGGCTACAAAGACAAAATTAAAGATTGCCAGTTTTTATTTTTTGCAAATTTCAAAGGCTTGACAGCAGACGGAATGAAAGATATACGTTCTAGGCTAAGAAAGTCTTCTTCGGACATGATAGTGGTTAAAAATAACCTGTTTAAGCAGGCCTTAGAAGAATTGAAGATGGAAAAACTTAGCCCCTATGTCGATATAGAGACAGCGGTTATATACGGAGTAGATGATCCGGTGCTTACCAGCAAGTTTCTGGAAGATCTAAGAAAAGAGAAAGAAGAATTTAAGATAAAGATAGGATATATTGAAGAGAAGATACTCTCTGCAGAAGAGGTTAAGAGCCTGGCCAGTATTCCGCCCAGAGAGGTTTTGTATTCTCAAGTTGTCAGTCTTATAAAGTCGCCTATCAACAATATCGTATTCGTGTTAAAAGGGAGCTTACGGTCTTTGGTAAACGTCATCAAACAGATAAAGGATAAAAAGGAAAACAATCCTAACAATTAGAAGGAGGTATTACTATGGCGGAGAAAAATAAGCAACAGGAAAACGAAGAGCTAGCCCAGGCAACTGAAGATTTAAAAGAGAAAGATTCTGGTGTGGGCAAAAAAGAGAAGAGCATTATAGATTCTATCGAGTCTCTCTCTGTTATGGAAATGGCGGCTCTAGTGAAAGCCTTAGAAGAGAAGTTTGGTGTTTCTGCGGCTATGCCTGTTATGGCAGCAGGG
>JAQUNS010000190.1 GCA_028717465.1 Candidatus Omnitrophota bacterium | reverse complement strand
TAATAGATTGACATGGATAATCTTAACTTAAAATATTATAAATTACGAGGATATATCTTTTGCCGTTTGAAATGCATTGATAATACATTCGTCGATGTTGTTATACCAGAAAAGACCGCCCCTGCCGGCGAATTTTAAATTTTTAAAACATTTCATGTACTCAAAAAATTTGTCTTTTCTGTCAATATAATCCAATGCATAAACAGGATAGGCATCTTTAATATCTTTTCTTAAATAATAAAATGGCTGACAAGACTCCTCTATGACAGAAACATTTTTTAAATCATTTATTATCTTAGCCACATGATTATCGAAGCTATGATTTTCATCAAAACTACATTCAGCAATAATCGTTGAAGTATTACTATTTACCAGGTCTTTAGAAAAAACTTCCGGCATAGATAATCTATAAAAACTGATATCGCTGCCGCTATAATAACACCACTGGAATCTTTGCCTGAGATATTTATTTTTGAAAAAAAGAGCATAGACAGCTATCGGATGATAAATAAACCATTCTTCTTTTAAGCCAACCAATCCGGACAAGTCATTTAAATTGCCTGTCCAAACTAACAAATAAGGCTCTATTGATTCGTCCTCCAGAATAATTTTTTTAATAATTCCGTCTTTACGTTCCAAACTTTTGATCCTGGTATTATTTTTTATAATGCCTCCGGATTTTTTTACCAATTCCGACAATTTTTCGCTCAATAATCCTATTCCTTTGCGCGGATAGAAATAATCCATAGAATAGTTCCCGGATTTTAAAACCATGTAAAACAGGTCTTTCAGGTTTCTAGAATATATTTTTTCATCGATCAATGCCTTCTCTATGCCTGACTTGGCCCAGCTCCAATGAATATCGGAAGCCGGCAGAGAAAGGAATTTAGCAACTAAATCGTGGAAAAAAATTTTATATATAGTCTCTCCATAATTGTTTTTTATATAGCCTGCAAAATCAATCTGTGTTTTATGCTGCCTGGTAATATTAAAGACCAAGTCTCTCAAAATAAGCATCTTTTCTTTAAAACTAAGCTTGAAAACCTCCCTGAATAAAAGCGGCCAGTTGAAATACCGCCCTTTAGAATATATAAAGCTTTTTCTTTCTATTTTAATTAAATCTTCTCCTAATACCTGATAAAGGTAATCCTGGACTTTACTATCGCTGCTGTATATTCTGTGGGGCCCTATATCGAATCCATTGCCATTATAATTAAATGTCTTTATCAGGCCACCTATAACTGCTTCTTTTTCCAGAATCGTAACTCTATAGCCGTTTTTGAGCAATTCATGGCCTAAGACTAAACCGGTTATGCCTGCGCCGACTATGACCACCCGATTGTTATGATCTGACTGCATAAATTGATATCTAATTTTCCGGTATGCTGAAAATAGAACGGCCCATAGCAGGAACTGTACGAATAAAAATACTGCCATTATTAAGTAAATCTATTGTTTTCAATTTAGACACTATATTAAACAGCTTTTTAGGGCGCATATAGAACCGCAGATAGGCCTTGCGCTTGAAGGAAAAAACATCTCTTATATCCAAACCATCCGGTAAAAAGTATGGCTTAGGATACGGAATCTTGCCTTCTGTATATTCTTTCCAGCAGTCAGTAGAAAAATAACCTGTTTTTACGGCATCCCTGTAAATATTGGTACCGGGTAAACCAATTGTAACGGTGAAACTTGCCCAATCTAAAGGCATGGAATTAGCAAAACTCAAAGTCTGTAAAAGATCGTCGTATTCCTCTCCAGGATAAGCAAGCATAAAATAACCCCTGACTTCAAATCCGAATTTTTTCGCATAACCTATTTTTTTACTTGCGTCTTCTATGGCAACGCGCTTGCCCATATTGTCTAAAATCCTCTGAGAACCTGATTCGACGCCTATATGAATACGGGAACATCCTGCGCTTTTGAGGTTTTTAAGAATATTTTCATTCATCAGGTCAATTCTCGTTCTTATATCCCAATTAAATTTTATATTTTTTCTGCGAATTAAATCGCAGATTTTCAAAGTTCTTTCTTCTTCTGCCGCAAATGTCTCATCGAAAAATACCATATCTTTAATCCCGTATTTAGCCGTTAGAATCTCTATCTCTTCTACAACATTCTCTGCACTCCTTGTCCGATAGTACCCCAGGTGATCCCGATAGCAGAAATTACAATTAAACGGGCAGCCTCTGGCAGTGATAATAGAAAAAACCGGCCCTTTCATCATAGAAGAGAAGTATCTTTTATGGGGCAGCAAATCTATTGCCGGAAAAGGTATTGTATCTAAGTCGACAATTGCAGGACGAGGAGGGTTTATTAAGACTTGCCCGTTATCTTTATATGCGCATCCGCTTATATCCTTTAAACTCTTATTGCGTTCCAGTGATATAACTATCTCTAATATAGCCTGTTCTCCTTCTCCCAAGACTCCGAAATCTATACTTTCCCATTTTAATGATTCCTGCGGATATAAACCGATATGTGGACCCCCGACTCCGACAGTGATTTTAGCAGAGATCTCTTTTATCAACCGGCTTAATCTTAGGGCTTCTGGCCAGCTGGTAGTCATAGAAGAGATCAAAACTAAATCCGGCTGAATTTCTTTGATTCTGGCTTTAAGATATTTCTGATTTAACCGCAATATCTGATTGTCAATTATCCGGACTTTATGGCCGGATTCTCTAAGTACAGAGGCCAGATAAGCGATTCCAAGAGGAGGATATATCCCTGTAATGTTAGTTTCATAACAGCGGTAACTTTTTTTATTTTCCCAGGTTCTTACTAACAATATTTTCATTGAATTAACATACC
>JAQUNS010000189.1 GCA_028717465.1 Candidatus Omnitrophota bacterium | reverse complement strand
CTTTTCGGCATATTTAAACAGAGAGTTATTAAGTACCTGAATAACTTTATTCGGTTCTTTGTAAATAGAAGCAAAATCACGCCAGCTATGCACAATATCCATGATATACCTGACCCTGTCCAAGCCGGCTCCCGGCACCCAGCCCAATATTACACCCAATTCACCCTTGGAAAACTCCAAAAATTGATAGAAATCTCCTCCGACATGATCGGTCTTATAGCGGGTTACGCTGACAGAAGCTCCGTCGGAGCTTAATGTAGAATGAGGAAGAACTTCTTTCTCTTTCAAAATTCTGGCCAGTTGTGCTTCTCGCTTTTCTTTCTTCTCGATCTCATAATCATACTTCTTCTCCATCATAACAATAGAGAGTGCCAGAATACTGAAAGTTATAACCGGGCCCAATTCGATATAATTCCGGCTAATATTAAAATAAAACTTATGAAACACAAACCAGCCGAATACCGCCAATAAAAATATAAACACAATCTGTTTTAGCTTCAGCGGTTTCATGACGATATAAAGCACTGAGAACAGAAAAAGAGCCAGATATATAGAGAACCACCTATCCAGCATAGAAAAAACATCGCCGGCAATATAGGCGCTTAAAAATGCCAGGGTTTCTTTAAAACCTTTCCCATCCACACCCAGAAAAACTATGCTGTCTTTTAATCTGGCAACATTTCTGTCTCTATAGCCCTCTTTTCTAAGGACTCCGAACAGCGCTATGCTTGAAGCCGGAACAATATCAGAGACCCGGCCGGGCATAAAATAAATTTTTCTGCTTTTGCCGTCAATATCCTGTTTTTGGCCGCTCAGCAGCAAGGCTACGGACGGCATATTTTTATACCAGGAAAAAGTATAAAAAATACCTTTGTTATTTTCATAGACTATATGAGAGTTGAAATCTATATTCAGATCTTTTAAATCATCCCGGTAAGGAACTATAACCTTGTCGCTTTTAAATATTCCGCTAAGGCTTTCGGAATCAGGAACATTTTTTATAAAATCAGGATCTAATATCAGTTTACTCGGCTTCAAATCCAAAATAAAAGAAGCCAGGTAATTGGCCCAGTTATCTTCCCAAGGCCAGAGGTGGTTCTGAGTAAAGTTGTTTTCATCTACAGAGATAGCCACAATGTTGTCCGCGCTATGCTCCTGCCTATAAAGATATTTACCGAGAACAGCTCTTTCCAGGCCTTGAAATATATTAGATAGGGACAGAATAATTCCGGCTATAACAATTAAAACTATAGAATAAACTTTAAATTTTCTCATTGCCCCTTGCTACTTTGCAAGCACGTCTTGCATAGTGTACAAACCGCTCTTCTTCTTTTTATTGATATACTTGGCAGCCAGCAGCGCGCCTCTGGCAAAGATATCTCTGGATAAAGCCTTGTGAGTAAACTCTATTACCTCGTCGTTGCCGGCAAATATTATTTTATGCTCCCCGGTAATATCTCCTAATCTCAAAGCATGGATAGCAAGCTCATCCTTGCTGCGCCTGGATTCTGCTCCATGCCTGCCATATATAATTTTAAGTTCTTTTCTTGCCTGCTTTATCAGGTCTGCTATCCTCACTGCCGTTCCGGAGGGAGCATCCTTCTTTCTGTTGTGGTGAAGCTCTATAATTTCTATATCGTAATCATTGCCCAGTAAAGAAGTGAGCTGGGGTGCTATTTTAAATAATACATTTACGCCTATACTCATGTTAGGAGAGAGCAGCAGCGGAATATTCCCGGATATTTTACGGATATACTTAGCATCCTCGTCTTTGAAGCCGGTCGTGCCTATAACCATCTTTTTTTTGAACCTAGAGACAATATCCAGATGGTTTAACGTAACAGCAGGCTCTGTAAACTCTATTACAACATCTGCCTTTCTGATATAGTCTTTTAAATCTGCGGTTACGGGAAAACCTAAGTTCTGATTTGAAATAGGCCTGGATATGTTTTTGACAAAGCTCTCTTTCTCAATGCCTGCAATAATTTCTACCGACCTATCCTGAGATGCTGCTTCAGCAATCCTTCTGCCCATCTTACCTAAACATCCTGAAATTATTAATTTTACTTTCATGTTATAAGGCCGTACCTTTTAATCACCGATGCTATCTTGTTCCTGTTTTCAGAGCAGACTTTAACCAGAGGAAGGCGCACCTCATCAGATATCATCCCCATTAAATTCATGGCTGTTTTCACCGGAGCAGGATTGGTCTCAATAAAAAGCATCTTGATAATAGAGTATAGGCTTACATGCAGTCTCTCTGCTTTTTTTATATCTTTAGCCTCAAAACTTCTGACTAGATCTTCAACCTCTTGCGGCATAATATTCGCCAGGACTGATATAACGCCGACACCTCCGATAGATAATATAGGCAGAGTGATAGCGTCGTCTCCGGATATTAACAGAAAATCTCTGGGACATAAATCCTTAATGGCTGTCATCTGGTCAAGGCTCCCTGTCGCCTCTTTTATGCCTACTATATTTTTAAATTTTTGGGCCAGCCTGGCAATAGTCTCAGGCTGCATATTAACCCCGGTCCTGGAAGGAATATTGTACAGTATGAGCGGCAAATCTACCTCCTGGGCTATTGCTTTAAAATGCTGGAATAAACCCTCTTGGGTAGGCTTATTGTAATAAGGGCATATCAGCAGTGCTGCATTAGCCTTTTTTTTCTGGGCAAATTTTGTGTATACTATAGCTTCTTGAGTAGAATTAGACCCGGTACCTGCAATAACAGGTATCCTGCCTCTTGACTCTTCTATAACAGCCTCTATTACATATTCATGTTCTTCTTCGGTCAGAGTTGCAGAAGATC
>JAQUNS010000188.1 GCA_028717465.1 Candidatus Omnitrophota bacterium | reverse complement strand
CGCTATCTTCGGCGGGCTGATCTTCCCGCTCTTAAAAACAATGATAGAGACTTTTGACGGCAGTTTGCCTTTTTTTCAAAGAGCACGATATAATTATAAAGATAAAGTTTTATATGCCAGAGGTTTAGTGGTCGGCCTTGGTTTTGCTTATGCGTTATCCCAAAACTTTATATATTGGGAGATGCCTAAGAGGGTTTTATTGGGGCTGGTTACAGGCGTTATCTCTTCTTCCGGAATAAGCATAATCAGAGATATAATTTACGGCAGATTGAAGCAGGGCGGTATTCAGACCTGGAGGCGTTATTTTGTAGACGGCCTTTTGGGCGCTTTTGTAGGCAGTGCTCTTGCTTTTTACCTGGATGCCTTGCAAGTACCTGTAGTGCTGGAAAAAATAAAACTTTATACTTCAACCGGTTTTAAATCTGCTGAGTACATTACTTATCCGTTGATAAACAGATGGGGGCGCATCAGTCTGGGCAGTTATACCGGAGGGTCCAAGCTGTTATTTAGCGAATCGCTGGCCGGAGTCATTAATTGGTCTATCGCTGCCTGGCTGTTTGCAATAAATAAGGTTTTTATGCTGGCATTGTTTGAAAAGCACAAGGCTCCTATCAAGTTTTTCTTTTCCAGGGCCGGTTTGGCGCAGCTTATCGAGCATATGATATACGTTTTGAGATGGGGCCTTTGGATGTCGCCTATAATATTTACATTTTTACGTATGATGCCTGACCCAACCTGGTATAACCAGGATGGGGCAATAAGGACTATTTTTGCGGCTTATAATAATTTAACTATGCCGGACGGCGCTTTCAGGCAGTGGAGCCTCAACTTCTTTGTTTATATACTGGCATTTGATATTTTGCGGGTTTTAATATGGATGGACCATATGGGGCTGCGTGTTGCTACGCTGGTTAATTTGAGCTTTATAGGCTTAGACAGGCTGGATGAAGAAGTTGCCCGTTTTATTAAGATAGGCACAGCCCAGCGCTATATACCTGAAGCCGTGAAAAGGTTCTGTACTTGGGGCCCGTTGCTTATTCCTTTTTATATTCCCAGAGGAGAGGAGTGGAATTACGCCTGGAATAAATCCCAGTCTATCCGTAATGCCGCAAGGAGTATTGATATATCAACTTTAATTAGTAGATTTACAAAACAAGAGTTGTTTCTTTTTGTTGTATTAGCATTGCTGGCCGCTTCAGCAGTATCTTTTTTGGTGCGCCTGTTACGCAGGCGTTCCTGTAAAACTTTTTTAAAAACCAGCCATTTAGGCAATAAGTTTGGTTACAGGGTTTATCTAAGAGAAGATGGTGAGGTCTACAGCGAATTTGACCACAAAAAGAGGTGGGTTTATCCTCTGGAATACGACATTAGCAGGCGTTCTTATGACATCATAGACCCTTCAGGAAGAGCTTTGTATATACTGGATGCCGGCAAAGATCCGGGCAGTGAAAATAGATATTGGCCTGTTGTAGGTAATTTTCCTAATGATGAGTTCAAGCCGTCTAGAATTAAAATCTGCCAGAACAGCTTCAAAATAACTAATACTAATAGCGGAATAAAGACAACGGTTGATATCAGTTTGCCTGATGAAGACTCTGCTTTGGAGCTTTGGAAAATAACCATAAAAAATCTTGGCAATTCAAGGCGCCGGATAAAAATAGTGCCTTATTTAGAATGGGTTCTCAACGGAGGGCTGCATGACAGGTTTCATACCCAGTATGCCAGATTGTTTCCTGAACTGCAGTACTTAAGCGGTTCTAATGCTTTATTATCCTGGCAGAGATCTACCAAGTGTATGGGGATTATGGCGTCCGATATGCCTGCTGAAGGCGTACTTTTTTCCCGTATGGATTTTATAGGCCGGGCCCAGAGCATCTGGAAACCCAGTGTGTTAGATACTCTTGATTTTATGCCTCCTGAAAATACAAATCT
The DNA here is from genome assembly GCA_028717465.1 of Candidatus Omnitrophota bacterium. Lineage (GTDB taxonomy): Bacteria > Omnitrophota > Gorgyraeia > Kaelpiales > Kaelpiaceae > Kaelpia. Next base: position 888 of record JAQUNS010000188.1, on the reverse strand, counting down.
TTACCCCACTTTTGACCCTATAGGAAGTTTTGTAATTGACGCAGAGCTGGATCCGGAATCTTCTAAGACGGTAAATATTTTAATAGGGTGTGCCCTAGATTCTAATAACGCGCTGGATTTAATCAACCGGAATCTTGAAATTAAAACAGCTTCTTCGCCATCTAAAATAAAAAATAAAAAAAATATTCTAATAGGGCACGGCGATATTCTGCCGGGTACAGCTCAGCCGTACTTTTCATATGCCGAGGACGGAAACAAGATTATAGTTAATACTCCTTATACAACCAGGCCATATGACCATGCCATGTCAAACAAGCTAGGCCACTCTGTTATGGTAACCAACAGAGGTTTGCATACTTCCTGTAACGGTAATTCTCAGCAGAATCGCCTTACTCCCGACTGGCCGGATATAGTAACTAAGGAGATACCGTCTGAAGCGATATATCTCTACGATCCTGATAATGGGAAATGGTATTCGCCGACTTACCATCCGCTAAATAATAAGAATGCAAAATATATCTCTGAGTTTAGCGTTGACGGTACTGCTGTATTTAAAATGACAGACAAAGATATTTCTACTGATCTAACCGTATTCGTTCCGCCGGAAGAGCCTCTGGGGATATATCTTCTAAAAATAAAAAACAATTCTTCCTCTATCAAGACAATAAAGGTTGCTCCTTATTTTCAAATGGTGCTGGAGTTTCAACCTGAACGCTCGGGCGATCTGCAGAAAAAATATGATCAGTCTTTAGATGCTTTATTTTTCAAAAATCCGCGCAATATGTTCCGCAAGGGCTGGGCTTTTGCGTCTATGTCGCTGCCTTCTGAATCTTTTGAAACAAAAAGAGGAAGGTTTTTCGGTTCAGGCCGCGGGGTTAAGCATCCGTT
>JAQUNS010000187.1 GCA_028717465.1 Candidatus Omnitrophota bacterium | reverse complement strand
GATATGCGACAGATTGTCGTTGATTGTCGGAATTATGAGGTGTGTTATCTCAAGCCATAAGTCCATCTGCTTTGCCAACACCAGAGCGTCCAATACCGGTTTTAAGGTACCGGATGTAATCTTCCGGTAGGCGGCGTCGTTGAAAAATTTCAAATCTACATTTGCTGCATCTATGTAGCGGAACAGTTTTTTTAAAGGTTTTTCATTGCAGTATCCGGCAGTAACAAGTACGTTTTTTAAATCGAAAGATTTTGCCAGAACCGATATGTCCAGCGTATACTCATAAAAAGCCAGCGGTTCGGTATAGGTATATGCGATCATAGTGCAGTTTTTCTGCCTGGCCAGGCTTACTATATCCTCAGGGCCCATCTTATAAGAGGGTATATCCTCGGGATTGCTCTGGGATATCTGCCAGTTCTGGCAGTTTTTGCAGTGCAGGTTGCAGCCTGCCGTAGCAATAGAGAGAATATCTTTACCGGGTGAAAAGTGAAACAGAGGTTTTTTTTCGACAGGGTCTATATGGATTGCGCAGGGCCTGGAATAAGTAAGCAGGATTAATTTTCCGTTTCTGTTGTATCGTATCTTGCAGGCTCCCCGGTTGCCTGCTGTTATTGTGCAGTATTTAGGGCAGAGCTGGCATTGCAGCGTATTCATAATCGGCATTATATCAATTTAACTTGTTTTATTGAACCGGATTATTGGTTAAGGCGGTTTCTAAAAAGCTGTCCTCAAAAGAGATTAAGCGGAATTTTTAATTTTATTGAATAGCCAGGCCCGGTGGTCATATAATTTTAATCATGAAAAAAATTATATTTATTTTTGCGTTGTTTATTTTTACAGGCTGTGTTACTACCGGCCCGCCTGTCTATAAAGAGGACATATACCGGGCCCAGCAGGACCTAAAAGCCAAAGCCTTAAAGCACAGGCTTCAGAAAGAACAGGTAGTCTCAGAAGTTGGATACAGGCTGTTGATGAATATTCCGGATAAGCAAGATAGTTTTCCATATCTTGGAGCCAGGTTTATTAAAATAGACCCATATGCCAAGAAAATTTTTAATTTGAGCAGGGATTCCGGTTTGGTTATTGCATATGTCGTAGCGGATAGCCCGGCAGAGAGAGGCGGTTTAAAGCCAGGGGATGTTATCGTAAAAATAAATAATCGCGCTATGAATTTAGAGCGCGATTTAAGGTATGCTTTAAAAAATTTAAGCCCGGCGGCAGAGCTTAGATTTGAAGTGTTAAGGGATCTTGAGGACTTAGAGGTCTCTGTGATATTGGATGAAGTGCCTCTGGATGTCCAGTTTGCTATGATTGACCAAGAGACTGTAAATGCCGGAGCATCTGCCGACAGGGTGGTTGTGACATACGGGCTGATGAGGTTTATCCAATCAGAAGACGAGCTGGCTGTAATACTCGGACATGAGCTTGCCCATATTGCCAGAGGCCATATCGGCAAAAAGATGGGTACCGATTTAGTATCTATATTGCTGGGAATAGCAGTCGGATACGGCGTCGAAAGCATATCTCCGGGAAGCGGGGATATAGTTATGAGAGGAGTAGGCGGAGCTTTCAGCAGCCTTTATTCCAGAGAGTTTGAGCGGGAAGCCGATTATTTCGGCATCATATATGCATATAAATCGGGTTACGATATACGGGCCGGGATCGATATCTGGGAGAGATTTGCCGTAGAGATGCCGGCGTCTATGGTCCGGGATTTTTACAGTACCCATCCGACATCTACCGAAAGGATGCTCAGGATAGAGAAGATAGTAGAGGACATAGAGCAGGGCAGAATCGCGCTTAATTAACCGGCCTCTGAATTCGGCATTTTCTTGTTATAGGCTTTGTTTTTTCCTGATAGAATATAGCAGGTTTTGTTAAATAGGATTTATATTATGGAAGCTTTAGTTACTATTTTATTCATGGCGCTGGTTGCGGCCTCTCTGGTTTTTATATTTTTGGGGGGCTTCGGGAACCTTTTGATACTTATATTTTCGTTTGCCTATTTTTTAATAACAGGATTTGAAATAATACCGGTAAAAGTCTTAATCAGCCTGGCTATCATATATCTGACCGGAGAGCTGTTTGAGTACGTATTTATTATATTAGGGGTTAAAATATCAGGCGCCGGCAAAAGGGCTATTTGGGGGGCTATTATAGGAGGCTTGGTGGGATCTGCAGTGTCGCTGGCGTTTTTAGGCGCCGGGTTTATTCTATTGACTGCGGCGGGTATTTTTTTGGGAGCTTTTTTCACTGAGCTTGCGGATAAAAAGAATATAGCAAAAGCTCTTAAGGCCGGTCTAGGGTCTTTTCTGGGCAGGTTCGGAGCGCTTGTTTTCAAAGTTGTTCTTGGCATTTTAATGGTTATAATAATTACAAGCCATATTTTATCTTATTTAAATATTATTTGAAGCTTAAGTCAGGTTAGAGATTATGAAATATGTAGTATTTGACTGCGAGACTACCGGGCTTAGCCCTATCTCCGGAGACAGGATCTGTGAGATAGGAGCTGTTAAGCTGGAAGACAACAAGATCGTGGATCAGTACTGGCACCTTGTAAATCCCCAGCGCGAAATATCTTATGAAGCCTATATGGTTAATAAAATTGTGCCCAGCATGATCAAAGATGCCCCTATAATAGATGAGATTCTGCCTTCGTTTTTAGAGTTTATATCAGGATCCAAGCTGGCTGCATATAATGCCGGTTTTGACATCTCATTTTTAAATGCCGAGCTAAAGGCTTGCGGATTTAATCCGGTTGAGCTAAAAGACGCCATAGACATCTATATGCTTGCCAAGAAGATGCTTCCTAATTTAAACAGGTATCCACTCTGGAACG
>JAQUNS010000186.1 GCA_028717465.1 Candidatus Omnitrophota bacterium | reverse complement strand
CCTTTTATGATTGCAGTAGGCCCTTCAAGGTTAATAGCCGCTCCCATTCTGTTCAGCTCGCCGACATGGATAAATCTTTCCGGAAAAACTTTTTCTGTTATTATGCTTATGCCTCTGGCAACCGAAAGCAGAGCCATAAATTGAGCCTGCATATCGGTAGGAAACCCCGGATAGGGCAGCGTAGTTATCTCTGTCGACTTTACCCTGCCTTCAGATTTAATATTTATTCCATTATCTTTAAATTCCATCGCGCATCCCACAGCATCTAAAACATCTAAAACAGCGCCCAGATGGTCTATCCTGGCATTTTTCACAAAAACATCTCCACCGGTAATAGCTCCGGCTACTAAATATGTTCCGGCTTCAATCCTGTCCGGCATAACATTATGCTCTGCGCCTTTAAAGCATTTAACACCTTCTATCTTTACTATCGGGGTTCCCGCCCCTTCAATGCCGGCCCCCATTTTTTTTAAAAATTCGGCCAAATCAGCAAGCTCCGGTTCAGCAGCAGCAGACTCTATATAAGTTGTGCCTTCTGCCATAGTTGCAGCCATCATAACATTGGCAGTAGCTAAGACCGATGATCCGAACGGCCCGCCTAAATATATTCTCCTGCCTTTTAGAACATCGGTCTCTGCGTTAATATAACCGTGGCGGCACTCAATATCCGCCCCTAAAGCCTTCAGGCCCTTAAAATGCAGGTCTATGGGGCGGCTGCCTATAATGCAGCCTCCGGGCAGAGATACCCGTGCTATTTTCTTTCTGGCTAAAAGCGGACCTAAAATACATATCGATGCTCTCATGGTTTTGACCAAATCATAAGAGGCCTCGTTGCCTTGAAAATCACCGGACTCTACCTCTATAGAATCAGGATTTTGTTTAACATTTACCCCGAGTCCCTCCATGATTTTGAGCATAGTGGAAACGTCTTTTAATTTAGAGACATTCCTGATTATGCACTTCTCAGGGGTGAGCAGGCTTGCGGCCAATATCGGCAACAGTGCGTTTTTTGCACCCGAAACTTCAACCGTACCTGAGAGCCTCTTGCCGCCTAATATTTCAATCTTATCCATATTTAAAATTGCAGAGCCATTACTCTGTCTAATCCGTGAATATCTTTTATAAAATTAATGCCGGCAATCCCGGAAAACCTCTTCTCGTAAATACTCCTGTGTTTTGGGTCTATCTCTATGGCCATGCTGCCTCCGGGCTTTACTAGCATCAAACCGGACTTTATCAAATCTAAACTAAACTCATAACCGCAACTGCCCCCGAACAATGCCTGCTCAGGCTCTTTTTTAACATCTTCAGCTAAAAGATGCTTCTCGCTTAAGGCTATATAAGGAGGATTTGAAAGTAAAAGGTCAAAATATCCTTCTTTACGCAAAAACCCTGTTTTATCACCGTTAACAAACAGGATTTTGCCTTTGCAGCCATGCAGCGAAGCATTCGCAGACGCTAACTCAATAGCCGGCATGCTTATATCGGTGGCAATAATTTTACAATCAGATAAAAGTTTTGTCAAACAGATAGAAATAATGCCGCTGCCTGTTCCTATCTCAAGAACCTTCAAGCCCCCAACAGCCTTAAAATTGCTCACTATATATTCTACAAGGACTTCGGTCTCCGGCCTGGGAATAAAAACCCCGTCTTTAGCAATAAAATCAAACCCAAAGAAATTAACTCTTCCTGTCAAATATTGCAGCGGATAACCCTGCTTTCTTTTCTCTATCACAGATTCTAAAAGCTCAAACGGAATATCTTTAAAATCATTTAAATAAAGGGCGCTTCTTTGCTGTAATCCTAAAACAGACAAAAATATCTCTTCAACCTCCGGTAATGCATAAGGCGAATATTCCCCCATCTGTCCGCTGTAATAGTCAATCAGGCTCTTTATCTTCATGGGATGTAGACACTCTATCTGACAATCCTGAAATTAAATACTTACTTTTTTTCTGTAAATTTTTTTAAAATATTACTTCTGTCTTCAAGCATTAAGGAATCCAGCAGATCATCCATCTCACCGTTTAATACCTGCTCCAGCTTATGCAAGGTCAAACCTATTCTGTGGTCAGTAATTCTGTTGTCGGGAAAATTGTAAGTGCGGATCTTTTCGCTTCTGTCGCCGGTACCAACGGATATTTTTCTCTTCTCATGGCGTTCCTGATCCTGCGTTCTTATCTGAAAATCAAGCAGTTTTGCCTTAAGCATCCTCATGGCTTTCTGCCTGTTTTTTATCTGAGACCTTTCATCCTGGCAGGCCACAACTATGCCGCTTGGCAGATGTGTTATTCTTACGGCTGAATCAGTAACGTTAACGTGCTGGCCGCCGGCTCCGGATGACCTGTATGTGTCTATCTTTAAGTCTTTCTGCTCGATCTTCACCTCTATCTCTTTAGGTTCAGGTAAAACTACAACAGATACTGCTGAGGTGTGGATCCTCCCCCCTGTCTCTGTTGTAGGAACCCTCTGTACGCGATGCACTCCGCTTTCATATTTCATCTTCTGATAGGAATCTTCACCGGATAAAGAAAAAATTATTTCTTTAAAACCGCCCAGCTCTGTAGGATTAGAGTCCATAATCTCTTGTTTCCAGCCCTGTTTCTGAGCATAGCGGCTGTACATCTTGTACAGATCCGCGACAAATAGGCCGGCTTCCTCTCCGCCTGTTCCGGCTCTAATCTCCAGCATAATATTTTTATAACTCTCCTGAGGAAGAAAAGTCTTTAAAATTATCTTCTCCATTACTTTACTTCAGCTGTCCAGCTCAACCGTCAAACTGCTCTTCTCTTCTTCTGCTAGTTCTTTAATTTCACCTGCAATATTGCCATGGTGAAGCATA
>JAQUNS010000185.1 GCA_028717465.1 Candidatus Omnitrophota bacterium | reverse complement strand
GCTAAACTCAGCCAATGAAGCAAAAAATCTGGCTATTGAAAGAAACATCTCAGCCCCGTAATGAATAATAAAATTTATATCCTCTGTTCTAACGTAATGCTGCCAAATATTATAGGCAATCGCCAAAGAGACATGCCTCTGGTTGCAGCTATAATCCGGGCCCCACTCTCCGGATAAGGGATTAAGGTGTATGGCTTGAGTCTCTTCCTCGCCGGTAGCACCGCTTTGCCAAGGATAGACTGCTCCTTTAAAACCGCACTGCCTGGCCGCATGCCTGGCCGCATTTAACCTTCTGTAGCGATAGAGTAAAATTGATTTTGATATTCCAGGCATATGCAAATCATAAAAAGCCATAGCAAAAACACCGTCCCAGAATATATGGCCTCTGTATGCTTCGCCATGGAGCCCCCTGGCCGGAAGCCCGGCATCTATATTCACAATATGAGGAGACGCTATCTGGAGCAGATGAAAGATGTGGAGGCGTAAAACTCTTTGAGAGAAATCATCGGCCTCTATCTGGATATCAAAATTTTTCCATAAAGAGTCCCAGATTTTTATATGCTGACTGTATATCACCTCAAAAAGAGGAGCGCCTCTTAGCGCATTCACAGCTAAGGAGAGCGGATCTTTGACGTCTTTATCCTTAGAGGTATAGACAGAGACTGTTTTCTCTATTTCATAAGACTTACCCTTTTCAACATACAGATCAAAAATTCTGGCAATAGTCTCCCTGCCTTTGCTTATAGATTTTATCCTTAGTTTTTTCTCTTTGCCGGAAGAGAAAATCCTAATTTTGGAAGCCTGGGCAAATGTTATTTTAGATTGAGATACCTTCATGAGCAGATAGGCACCGTTAGAATCAAAATCTCCGACAGAGACAGGCACAAGGTGCTTAGAACTTAATTGCCTGTACCGTTCAACGCCTGAGTTTGTAACAGCGCCATCCAGCATAGTTTTAACCGTAATAAAACCGCTGTAGTTTTCCGGCGTAATAATATATTTAAAAGAAATTAAGTGCTGATCATGCATGCTTACAATTCTTGTAGTTTCAACGGTAAACCTCTGGCCGGATTTATTCTGAAATCGGACTCTTCTTTTTAAAACTCCTTTATGCATATCTAAAGTCTGGCGGTAAAATATAATTTTGGACCTGGAAGGAGAAAACCATTCGCCATTCTCTGCTTTGAATGTTACAGGAAGGCAGTTGGGAAAGTTTACCAGGTCTTCGTTATATATCTTTTTGCCGCCAATCTGAGTAGACAGTTTGTTATATCCGCCCGCCATATAAGTACCGGGATAATGTATGCGCGAAGCAGGCGACTCATAGGCAGCACCGCGCAGGCCGATATAACCGTTGGCTAAGGTGCAAAGCGACTCCCTAATCCCTTCTTCTGAAGGGTTAAATCCGTGATATACTAATCTCCAGTTAGACTCTACCATCCTTAGAATATGATTTTAAAATTAACTCAAAAAAACTTTCAACATCAGCAGGGCTCTTTAGCCAAAAATCGGCACAAGAAGATTTCAGTTTCTTTGAAACAAGAATACCGCAGCCCCTGGAGCGTAATATCCTGAAAGCATCCTCATCGGTTGTATCATCGCCTATATATATAATGGAGGAGCTCTTAAAAGAAAGCCCCAGCGCATTAAGAATCCACCTGACGGCAAAGCCCTTATTCCAGTCTATATCGGGCAATATTTCAAATACTTTTTTCCCCCACAGAAGCTTTAGTGAATTTTCTCCGGCAACAAAGTTCTCAACCTCATTTTTTATTATTGATAAATATTTGCTTTCGTCAATCAGCCTGTAGTGCAGAGCCAAAGAGAAGTCTTTCTGTTCTATCAATAAACCTGTAATCCCAGAAAGAGTAGCTTGAAAATGCTTAACAGCTTTCTGGATCAAGGGGAAAGCTTCTTTAGCCTTTGGATGAACCATAGAGAGCCCGCTGCCTTTAATGTCAAACCCGTGGCTGCCGGCATAAAGCATGCCTTCAATTTTAACCAAACTTTCAACATCGGACCTGCCTCTACCGCTCACAATTGCTACTGTACACTTTTGGGACAATTCAATAAGCAGGCCTCGCATCCTATCGGATAGAACGGCAAGCTCTGGTTTATCGACTATCGGAGTCAGAGTGCCGTCATAATCAAGAAATACAACAAGGTTATCTTTTGTGAGAATACGCCCGGCCTTATGAAGGTAAGAAGGGTTTATCTCTATGTCGTCATTTGTTTTAAGGAGGCTTCCCGCAATATCAACAGATTCATCCGTATAATCCCAGAATTTAAAAAGATCTCTGGGCCTTTTCTCAAACCAGGAGTTAACCCAGCTTATTGATACAGCAGACATGTCTTTTACGGCAATATCTGCGCCGTTTTCAAAGAGATCTTTAACATTATCTTCTCTGGCAATTCCGATCACAAGCCCAAAGCCGCCGTTACGGCCGGCTTTAACTCCGGAAGAAGCATCTTCAACGACAACAGCCCTGTCGGGTGAAACACCAAGATTCATGGCAGCCTTTAAAAAGATATCGCCTTCGGGCTTTCCTTTTAAGCCCAACTGGGCCGACACGACGCCGTCAACGCGAGTTTGAAACATATCTTCAATCCCGACAGACTGCAATATCGGCTGGCAATTTTTAGAAGATGAAGCAATTCCTATTTTTATTCCCTGTTTACGCAGTTCTTTTATAAAATCTACCGTGGATTGGAATACTTCTGCGCCTTCCTCCTGCAGATATTGAACAAACTTTTCGTTTTTACTGTTGCCCAGGCCGCAGACAGTCTCTTTACCGGAGGAGTCAGACGGATCCCCGAAAGGCAGCTCTATACCCCTGGATTTA
>JAQUNS010000184.1 GCA_028717465.1 Candidatus Omnitrophota bacterium | reverse complement strand
TTCCTCATACAGCCACACCATTTAATATAGCAGTTTACATTATCCAATTAATAAATCTAAATAGATTATCCAATTCAAATTTTAGACGGTTCAATGTGGACATAGATAAAAGAATCCTGGCCAAATTCCTTTTTTATTTTATTTTCGACATCTGTAGAAATATCATGGGCTTGAGATACGTTAAGCCCGGAATCAACGTGTATATGAGCGTCTATTGCAACGTAATTGCCTATCTTGCGCGTCCTTATGTTGTGCGGGTTTTCGGCGCCGGGCACAGAGCGTATAATATCCAAAATCCTGTTCTCCGCTTCTGGAGCTAAAGATGCGTCTATAAGCTCATTAAAACCGGACTTTGATATTTTAACCGCTGTCTTCAAGATAAAGAGGCTGACAATGATTGCGGCAATAGGATCGAGAATTCTCCATCTCTCCCCCAACATTATCGCTCCGCCCACACCCAGTATCGCTCCAACAGATGAAAGAGAATCCGAGCGGTGGTGCCAGGCATTGGCAATTACGGCACTGCTGTTTATATCTCTGCCTAATTTAATAGTATATCTGTACAATATTTCTTTGCATATAACTGAACTGACTGCCACATAGAAAGCTATCCAGCCCGGCCGCAAAAGATAACCGCCCTGAAAAATATGATAAACTTTTTCTGCGCCGTTCCAGAAAATATTCAGAGCAACAAATCCGAGTATAATTCCTATGATTACTGAAGAAATAGTTTCGACTTTACCATGGCCGTAATTATGGCTTTGGTCTGCCGGTTTCTGTACTATTTTAAAACCTAAAAGCACGACAATATCAGTTGCAAAATCAGAGATAGAGTGAAAAGCATCGGCAATCAGAGCAGAGCTCCTGCCTGTCATGCCAGCGATAAATTTAAATGCGGCAAGAAATATATTGACCAAAAGCCCTATAAAAGTAATCCTGTTTGCTTTTTTAATCCTATCTTCGGGATACATGCTTCACATTATATACAGCACTTAAACAATATCCAGATAAATGTTTAAATCCGCAGATACTGCTCAATCTGAATAAAATTAATCCAAATCAACGCCAAAACCAGCAAAAGTATTTTTATAAAATACTAATTGAAATATAAAATTTTTAACAACAAATAATAAAAAATCAACCTTGTTTTGCAAGAATCACTGCGTAAACAACATAAGACAGAATAAAAAATACTGCCTCCCATCTATCAAGCCTACCTTTTCTGCCAGTAAACATAAACATGAACAGCAGCAGAGAAGCGCCAATAGTTACGGCAACATCCAGCCCAAACCTGGGATATTGGACATTCAGCGGCCTGATTAAAAAACTGGTTCCGAGAACAAAAAATACGTTAAATATGTTAGAGCCGACTATATTGCCTACGGCCATATCCGGCTTCTTTTTGTAGGCCGCAACAACAGAAGCAGCAAGCTCAGGCAATGAGGTCCCGGCTGCTACGATAGTAAACCCTATTAAGGATGTGCTTATACCCAAAGATACGGCAATATTGACCGAAGAATCAACCACAATTCTGGCGCCCAAAAATAAGCCTAAAAAGCCTGCAATAATCAGAAAAAATATTTTTTTAAAACCGCAGCCGACTGCATCAGCAGCAACATTTTCTGTTTTAAGCATATTCAAAACATACCAGAGAAACAGCCCAAAACATGCAATAAGTACTCCGCCGTCTATCCTGCTTAACACAGGGTGACCATAAAAATTAATGCTGAGCGCTGCAAATACAACAACCGAGAAAAGGCTTAACGGAATTTCAATCCAGACAGTGTTCTTTTTAATAGCCAACGGCGATATCAGGCCAGAGATACCGAGAATAACCAGAACATTGAAAGTGTTACTGCCTAAAATATTTGTTACTACAATGTCAGATATACCTCTTGCCGCAGCGAAAATATTGACCAGAAGCTCCGGCATAGATGTGCCAAAAGCAACTATGGTAAGACCGATAAATAACTCCGAAACCCTCAGTTTTCTGGCGAAAAGAGATGCCCCTTCTACAAGCATCCCGGCCCCTTTTATGAGAAGCGCAAACCCAAATATCAAAATCAGGTATTGCGCCATATTAATTTACCGGCATTCCAGAGATTCATCTTTCTACGGCCCGCAAATCCCCTGCTGCATTTCTCTATATCTTGACAAACTATCGCTCTATAACCTCAAAATCCCTGCCAGATTTCTCTTTTATCCCGGCATCCCTGCTTACAATTTCAACTGTTAACTGATAGGTATCGGACTTTAATTCTTTTAAGATCTTAAAATCCAGCTTGTTGGAGCCTTTTTTAAAACCGCGTATCTTCTGATTAATTCTATCCCGGTAGCTTTTACTCTGAATGCTAAAAGTAACTTCAACAGCCCCATCAAAGTCAGCTGAAGATTCAACTAGAAGCACAACATTTAAAGGCCTGCCGGACTCTAGTGAGCCTCTTCGCTCGCCCTCGATTGATATCTCGCCTATTTTGATTTTAAGCGGCTCTTTTTTATCTTTTACCTCAAATCTCTGGCTACGCTGATTGTTCCTGGAATCAGAATCTTCCCTGTAATCCAAAGAAGCGGTCAATTTCTGCATACCGGATTTTTTGGGGACCCAGATAAATTTTATTCTTTCTACAGCGTTTGGCCTTAAAGAAATATTTCTTTTATTCTCGCGCAGGCCGTCCTCAGATTCTACTTTTAGGGTTATCTCTCTGACTTCCTGGTTAGAATTATTTCTTATGGTGACAGTAAATTCCACATTATCTGCAACGTATATTTCAAGGACCCTGGATAGGATATCTATACTCTCAAGGGAGAGGTTAACCGGCTGCTGTTTCGTTTGAGTATCTGCTGTGCCGGCAACCCT
>JAQUNS010000183.1 GCA_028717465.1 Candidatus Omnitrophota bacterium | reverse complement strand
GAATTATGCGCCCTAACAGCCAAATCCTGGGCTAAACTCTCAAGCTCATGGCTTATCCTCGCCGGTATAACATAGCTGCTCTGGCCCTTGGTATATTTGGCGCTGTAATTATAGAAAGAATTTGGAGTTACTATTTCGATTACAGGCAATGGCTCACCATTTAAAATACCGACAGTAAGCTCAGAACCTAATATAAACTCTTCTATTAAAACTTTCCCGTCATATTTAATGGACTCCTGTATGGATAATTTTAAATCATCCATTGTTTCAACCTTAAAAACTCCTAAGCTGGAACCTTGGGCAGAAGGCTTTACTACAAGCGGAAAATTAAAACCGGAGAGGCCAATTTCCGACAAATCATCAATAACCTTAAATTTAGGAGTCGGTATACCATGTTTTTGGAATATTGTTTTGCTGGTTATTTTATCCATAGCCATACCCGAACTCTCAGCAGAAGAACCCGTGTAAGGATAACCGGCTTCGTCTAATATCTTTTGCAGCAAACCGTCTTCGCCAAACCAGCCGTGTAAAATAATGAAACAGATGTCTATTCTTTCTTTGCTCAAGGTACTAACAACCCAGCTCTTTAAACAATTGCAATCTTTTGTTTCGGGGACAATCAGGTCCACAACGTTAAAACCCTTGGCTGTTAAAGATTCTATAACCGACTCGCCGGACAAAAGAGAAATATCCCTTTCTGAGGACGGGCCTCCTCTTAAAACAGCTATTCGGTATTTTTTGAGCTCATCTACCATACTATCTCTACTTCCGGATCTAGCCATATCCTGTGCTGCCTCCATATCTTTCTTTGTATTATATCTTTTAAAGACAGAATATCGTCTGCACAGCTATTATCAGAATTGACTAAAAAATTAGCATGCTTATCTGATATCGCAGCAGAGCCTCTTGTGCGGCCTTTTAAGCCTGAGCTGTCTATTAAAGCGCCCGCCTTATAGCCAGTCCCGTTTTTAAAAAAACAACCGCAGGAAGAATGCAGCATATCCTGACTGAGAATTCTTTTGATAAAACACTCCCTCATATTTTTCTTTATTCTATTTTTATCACCCCGTTTAACTATAAAATAAGACCTGATGACGATAAAATTCTTAAGATCGGAGCCTCTGTATTTGAAAACAATCGAACTTTTATCTAAAGTCAGCAAATTTGATTCTTTATCCAGGCAATCTACCCGGATTAAGTGCCCTGAAATCTCTTTACCGAAAGATCCGGCATTGCCCACGACTGCTCCTCCGACTGTAGAGGGCATGCCGGCCAAAAATTCAAATCCGGACAACGAATTTTTAATGCAGAATTTTAAAAGTTCTCTTACCGTCACCCCGGAACCTACTTCTAAAATATCTTTTTGAATATTTATCCTGCTAAAAATACCGCCCTGGAGTTTTAGTACTGCCAAATCGCTCTTGGAATCGGCTAAAATAACATTGTGTAAAGACCCGAATACTCTATACCTAAAACCAAGATTTTTAGTTTTGTCTAAAGCCTTTTTAAGTTCGCTTAGACCGGAAACAGACGCAAAAAAAGCCGGCTTAAGAGAATAGCCATAACCATCCGACAGGACATTATCCGACATGCTCTAATCCTTTTTTAATATCGTTAGAAATACTATTAATATCTCCTGCCCCCAGAAGCAGAATAACATCGCCATGGCAAGCAATGCTTAATATTCTATCAGCCAAATCAGGGATAGGAACATAGGAAATTTTTTCAGAACCCATATCTCCAACCAGTTTTTTAGAGCTGATATCATAAATTACATCCTCAAAAGCCGAATAGATATCTGCAATCAAAACGATGTCTGCTTTTTGAAAACACCATTTAAAATCAGACCAGAGATGTTTGGTTCTGCTGTACCTGTGCGGCTGGAATGCTACTATTACTCTTTTGGGTCCCAAGTAGTCCTTGACGGTGTTAATAACTTCCGATATCTCTTCAGGATGGTGGGCATAATCTTCTATAAAACTTATGCTGTCAGATTTATGTTTAAAATCATATCTCCTCTCTACCCCTAAAAGTCCGTTAAAATATTCCGCTAATTTCGAAATTTTATAGCCAAGCACATCAAAAACAGCAAAAACCGCCAGGCTGTTTAAAGCATTCTTATACCCTAAAAGAGGAAGTTTGTAGTCGGCCAAATAATTGCCTTTTCTAAAAACCCTTATCTTAGAAAAACAGAGGCCTTTTTCAACTATCTCTCCTTTGTAATCAGCATCTCTGTCTATGCCGAATGTTATACAATCTGCCGATGATTCTCTGGCCGCTTTTAATAAATTATCATCGTCTCCGGAAATAATATTAACCCCCTTCTTTTGCAAAAAACAGATAAACTCCTGTTTGAGATTTAAAAAATCATTGCCGTAAAACTCAAGGTGGTCCCTGCTTAAACTGGTTATTATTTTTATCTCCGGATCGAACAGCTGGAAGCTCCTGTCGCTTTCGTCCAGCTCTGCTACATATCCAATCTCTCCGGGGAAAAAATTGTTATCGGCATTTTTTGAGATTCCTCCCAATATCATGCCAAAATCAAAGCCGGCATTTTTTAAAACTGTAGAGACAACATATGTGGTTGTGGTTTTACCGTGGGTACCGGTTACCGCTATCAACTTTTTCCCGCCAAGAGCATCTTTAAGAGCGCAAGACCTATGAATTATGCGGCATCCATTTATTTCTGCATCTATGTATTCGGGATTGCTTTTGCTTACCGCCGTGGAATATATGACAGTATCTTTTTTATCTATACGCACTGCTTGATGCCCGGGAAAAACATCTATGCCTGAAGAATTTAAAATTCCGGATATTTTATTGTCCGGATTGGCATCTGATCCTCTGACACTAAAACCTTGCCGGCGAATAATCTGCGCCAG
>JAQUNS010000182.1 GCA_028717465.1 Candidatus Omnitrophota bacterium | reverse complement strand
TAAGAAAAGATACCAATGTTATTATCGTTGATATTCATGCCGAAGCAACTTCTGAAAAACAGGCTCTGGGACTCTGGCTGGACGGCAAGGTATCTGCTGTTTTAGGGACACATACCCATGTCCAGACAGCCGACGAGCGGGTTCTTTCAAAAGGTACTGCTTTTATATCCGACGTCGGAATGACCGGGCCTTTTGAATCTGTTCTGGGCAGGAACATAGATTCGGTTCTGAAAAGATTCTTGACCTCTATTCCGGTCAAAATGGAGGTTGCAGAATCTGACTTAAGAATACAGGGTGTAGTTGTCGATATAGACAAAGATACCGGTAAGGCTCTGTCAATAAAGAGGCTGGAACGTAAATCCGGATAGATTGTTTTTGTTTTCCTCTAAGCCTGATGGACAAAAGAAAGATATATACCGTAACCGAAGTTGCTCAGAGAGTTCAGCGCTTGCTGGAGGACTCTTTAGGTTATCTGTGGGTTGAAGGTGAGATCTCAAACTTAAGCGCTCCATCCTCGGGCCATGTCTATTTCGATCTCAAAGATAAAACAGCCGTTATTCCGGTTGCATTTTTCAAGGGTTTTCACGGCAAGTTAAAGTTTGAATTAGAGAACGGCCTTAATGTCATATGTTACGGGAAAATTACCTCTTATGCTCCTCAAGGCAAATACCAGATCAGTGCAGAGCATCTTGAGCCTAAAGGCTTAGGCGCGCTTATGCTGGCGTTCAACAGGCTTAAAGAGAAACTTGAAAAAGAAGGTTTGTTTGATGAAAAACATAAAAAGCTAATTCCGTATCTTCCGCAGAAGATAGGCATAGTTACATCTATTTCCGGCGCTGCCGTAAGAGATATAATAAAAGTCCTAAGAAGGCGCTTTAATAATCTGCATATCCTTATCTATTCGGTAAGGGTCCAGGGCGATTATGCTCCTGCAGAGATTGCAGGTGCCATCAGAACATTTAATGCCATGGATGAGCTGGTCGATGTTCTCATTGTCGGAAGGGGCGGAGGCAGCATCGAAGATCTCTGGGCTTTTAACGAAGAAGAGGTTGCCCGGGCAATCTTTGCTTCTGAAATTCCTGTCATATCTGCTGTTGGCCATGAGCGCGATTGGACTATAGCTGACTGGGTGGCCGATCTGCGCGCTCCTACGCCTTCTGCTGCGGCTGAGCTTGTAGTTAAAAGAAAGGACGAATTAGAGGCGGCTATAGACCAGTATAACAGAATTATTAAAAGGTCTCTCTTTGATATAGTTGACAGAAAGAGAGAGTTTTTAAAACAGATCCAGGGCAGATACGGCCTTTTAAGGCTTAAGGATATAATACCCCAGAGAACCCAGCGCTTAGATGAGTTAAAAACTATTTTGGATTCCGGTTTTAGCAGGGTTGTTAAAAACAGCCGCCAGAATCTTGATTATCTTTTAAAACATATCGAAAATTTAAATCCTCTTTCGATACTCTCAAGAGGCTACAGCCTTGTCGAGGATGAGCAGACCGGCAGGATTATAAAAGATGTTAAGGATATCAAATTAGGCAATTCTGTTTTAACCAGGCTGCATAGGGGAAGTTTTATATCACGGGTTGAAAAAAAGAATGCCGCTTGATATAGTAAGCTATAACAGCCCAGTCTTTAAAAGGAGAATGTTTTATGAAATTTGATGAGGCTATGGCCAAGCTTGAAAAGATAGCGCGGTCACTGGAAGATGCCGATATATCTGTAGAAGATGCGCTTGCTTTATACGAAGAAGGCATCAAGCTTGTTAAGTTGTGCAGGAAAAAATTAGTTGAGATTGAGAAAAAAATAGAGCTTATTACCGAAGACGATTCCGGAAATGTCCGCAGGAAAAAAATATCCGAGAAAGAGCTCTTAGAAGAGGAGTCTCTTGGTGAAGAGTGATAATAACTGCCTTTTAGATGGAGTAAACTCTCCTTCTGATTTAAAGAGTTTTAACGTTAAAGAGCTCGCTGAGATTGCTTCTGAGATAAGGAATCTGATAGTCGCCACAGTATCTAAAAACGGCGGCCATCTTTCTACCAATCTTGGTGTTGTTGATTTAACTCTGGCTTTACACTATGTTTTCGACTCTCCCCGCGATTTATTTATTTGGGATGTGGGCCATCAATGCTATGCCCATAAAATAATTACCGGAAGAAAAGACAGCTTTAATTCTTTGCGCAGATATCAGGGCTTAAGCGGATTTTCTAATCCCGCCGAATCAGAGCATGACCACTTTATATCCGGGCATGGCTCTACCGCAATATCTCAGGGCTTAGGCTGCGCCTGTGCCAGAGATATGCTTTCTAAGAAACATAAAATAATAACCGTAGTCGGAGATGCATCTTTAGTCGGCGGCATGGCCCTGGAAGCGCTGAATTATCTGGGGCACGTCCAAAAAGACCTTCTCATAGTTCTCAATGATAACGAGTGGGCAATATCCAGAACGATAGGCGCCATTAGCAGGTACTTAAACAAAATTATAACCGACCCTCTTTACAACAAAGTCAGTTCCGAGATCCAGAAGCTGGTTTTAAAACTTCCTAAAGGAAATCTGGCCTTAAAGACAATTAAAAAAATAGAGGAGTCTTTAAAGAATCTCTTGGTGCCCGGAATAATCTTTGAAGAGATGGGCATAAAATACGTAGGTCCTATAAACGGCCATGATTTTGAGGAGATGATATCCACTTTTAAGAACATTAAAAGTTATGACAAGCCTATACTGGTGCATGTCTTAACCAAAAAAGGCAAAGGCTATTCTTACAGCGAAGAGGCGCCCGAGATTTTTCATAGCGCTTCTGCTTTCGATTCCTCCAAGGGTGAGTTTCTCAGAAAAAATGCCAGTTCTTATACCGATATTTTCTCCAGAAATTTAGTAGATATGGCTATG
>JAQUNS010000181.1 GCA_028717465.1 Candidatus Omnitrophota bacterium | reverse complement strand
TGCCTCATTGGCTGAGTTTAGCCAGAAAGACAAAAGATACCATATTAAAGGCGTGATGGGCCCGGATGAGTTCCATGAGAAATACCCGGATTCTGATAAACCCGGCTTAAAAGACAATGCCTATACCAATCTTATGGTTGTCTGGCTCCTTCTTAGAGCTAAAGATATTTTAGGCATACTCCCCGTAAAAGAGTCCAAAAGAATAATGCGAAAGGCCGGCATTAAAGAGGCTGACCTCAAGCTCTGGGATGATATCAGCCGCAGGATGAATGTTATTATAAACAATGAAGGCATCATAGCTCAGTTCGACGGCTATTTTTCTCTTCTTGAGCTGGATTGGGATAGATACCGCGAGCGCTATGAAAATATAGAGCGTTTAGACAGGATTCTAAAAGCAGAAGGAAAATCTCCCGATAGTTATAAAATATCCAAACAGGCAGATCTTTTGATGTTATTTTACCTGCTCTCTTGCTCTGAAATAAAAGAGCTTTTTGACAGGCTGGGATATAAATTTGAAAAAGATACTCTTCAGAAAAACTATAAATATTATATCAGAAGGACTTCTCACGGCTCCACTTTAAGCAAAGTTGTGCATTGCTATATAGCCGACCTGCTAAAACAACCCAAGGAGTCCTGGAGATGGTTTCAGGAAGTATTAGAGTCCGATATCTTCGATACGCAGGGCGGCACAGTGCCTGAAGGTATTCACCTTGGCGTTATGGGTGGCTCTATCGATGTAGTCTTAAGGGGTTTTGCCGGAGTAGATGCTTTTCATGATAAGATAGTTATTAATCCAAGTCTGCCTAAGCGCTGGCACAGGATAAAATTCAGGATAAACTACAAAGATACCTGGATATCTTTTGCCGTTACAGAGAACCAGGTTGCTGTATATGTACAGGGCAGGAAATATGAGCGTTTTCCGGTGCCTTTTGAGATCAACTCCAAGCTCCACCATATATCTTGCGCAAAGCTCTACCGTTTCGAGATCAAAAACAGGTTCTAGCCTCAATCTATTTCCCATTTTCCGCCCCCCATTTTCCTCCCCCCGTTGTCCGCTGAGGCAGCGGACAACGGTGGGATTCAAAATATTCCAATATACAAAGACATTAATGGCTGCCCATTTTTCCGCTGAGGCAGCGGACAAAGGGGAGATGGGGAGGAAGAAGGCGGGCAAATAAGGGATTAACAGAGCAACAAGCACAGGCGGCCATTTTTTTATTGACAGAATCTTAATATGGCTTATAATTACTACTGATTTTATCAAATAAGTAGTAATTAGATCTAATATGAAGCTATCTACAAGAAGCAGATATGGTTTACGTTTGATGTTTGAGCTGGCTCTTGATTATGGCAACGGGCCTGTCTTTCTAAAAGATATAGCTAAAAAAGAGGATATCTCAGACAAATATTTAAGCCAGCTTGTAATACCTCTTAAGAGTTCAGGGCTTATAAATTCTATTCGCGGTGCCCATGGCGGTTATATTTTAAGCCGCAGCCCGGCTGATATCTCTGTAAAAGATGTAATCGAAGTTTTAGAAGGCGATTTAAATCCGGTGGAATGCGTAAAAGACAGCTCTTTGTGCAACAGGGTATCTTTATGCCCGACCCGCAATATCTGGCATAAGCTCTCAGAAAAAATAAAAGAGGTTTTAGAATCTTTTACTCTTGAGGACCTGGTAAAAGAGTATAAAAGCGGTAAAAACGGACTTTTGATGTATAATATTTAAAAAGGAAAAACAGTGAAAGTTGCAAATAACATCACAGAATTAATCGGAGCGACTCCGCTCGTCAGATTGAATAGTATTTCCAGAAATCTGCCTGGCGAGATAATCGCCAAGCTGGAATTTTTTAACCCTGCTTTCAGCATAAAAGACAGGATTGCTCTTAGCATGATTGTCGATGCCGAGAAGAAGGGCCTGATAAAAAAAGATACCGTAATAGTAGAAGCGACCAGCGGCAATACCGGCATCGGTCTTGCCTTTATAGCGGCCCAGCGCAATTACAGAATCATTCTCATCATGCCTGAGAATATGTCTATAGAGAGAAGAAACCTGCTCTCGTTTTTAGGCGCAGAATTGATTTTAACCCCTGTTGAGCAGGGTATGAAAGGAGCTGTTAAGAAAGCCGAAGATTTAGCAAAAGAGCTCCCCGGCGTTTTCATGCCCAGGCAGTTTCAAAATCCAGCTAATCCCAGGGTCCATTTTGAAACGACTGCCCAGGAGATCTGGCGCGATACTGACGGCAATGTCGATGCTGTAGTTGCCGGAGTCGGTACAGGCGGCACCGTTACAGGAGTCGCCGAATATCTTAAATCAAAAAAAGAGACTGTAAAAATAGTGGCCGTAGAACCTAAAAACTCAGCTGTTTTATCGGGAGGAGATCCCGGATCCCATAAGATACAGGGCATAGGAGCCGGATTTATCCCTGAAGTGCTTAAGAAAGAATTTATAGATGAAATTATAACTGTCGATGATAAAGATGCTATAATTATGGCCAAAAGGCTCACCCAGGAAGAAGGTATCTTGGCTGGGATATCTTCCGGAGCCGCGGCTTGTGCCGCCGTTAAAGTTGCCAAAAGAGGCAGCCATGCTATGATTGTGGTGATATTCCCCGACTCAGCCGAAAGGTATCTTTCCGGCTGGCCGGCAGAATAGTGTTGGAGGTATAAAAATGGACGAAGTTGTCATATCTCAAGCGATAACAGAGAGTTTTATGAAGGATTTTACCGCCTCTTTTGATATCGATGTAGCTATTGCCGGTGCGGGTCCTTCCGGGCTTATATGCGCTTACTATCTTTCAAAAGCAGGATTTAAGGTCTCTATTTTTGAAAGGCAGCTGCGTGTCGGAGGAGGCATGCCGGGCGGCGGCATGATGTTTAACCGCATCGTCGTG
>JAQUNS010000180.1 GCA_028717465.1 Candidatus Omnitrophota bacterium | reverse complement strand
TTTAAAAAAGAAAAACTGACTCCTGTAAGGCTCCGTCCGAACAGGAGTACCTTTTGAAACCTCTAACGGAAAAACATCAAGCCAGGATTGGCGATGATTTTCCGTAACATAAGAGTCCTATCTGTTCGGAGCTAAGCTCCGAACATTTACATATAAAGAGAAATGGCTGACTCCTGTAAGGCTCCGTCCGAACAGGAGTAGAATAATCCTCTAACTGAAAATCATCAGTTTTAACGTGTCCATATGTCCACGTTCAACGTTTTACGTACCCACTTCTTATTGAGTAAATACTTTACAAAAAAAATATTTATGGTGTAATAGAGAGGGAAGACCAGAATACACAATACAAAATTAAAAATGAAAACAGCAATAATAACACTGAACCCTGCACCCTTGTCCCGGAACCCTAAGCCATGCATCCTTGACCCTAAACCCTGTGTTCTATATCCTGCACCCTGAATTATAATGAGTTATTTAGTTATTTCCAGAAAGTGGAGGCCTAAGAATTTCCAGGAGATTATAGGCCAGGAGCATGTAACCGCTGTTTTACAGAATGCGATAAAATTAAACAGGGTTGCGCATTCTTATCTTTTTTCAGGTCCCCGCGGAGTTGGCAAAACTACAACAGCCAGAGTTTTGGCTAAAGCTTTAAACTGCGCTAAAGGACCTTCTCCGGAGCCTTGCCTTGGATGCGTAGAGTGCGATGAAATAGCAAAAGGCTCTAGTATGGATGTGCTTGAGATAGACGGTGCTTCTAACAGGGGAATAGAGCAGATTCGAGACTTAAGAGAGAACGTAAAACTGAAACCCTCCAGGGCAAAATTTAAAATATATATAATAGACGAAGTGCATATGCTTACAGAGGCTGCTTTCAATGCTTTGCTTAAGACCTTGGAGGAACCGCCTGAGCATGTGATATTTATCTTTGCAACCACGCAGCCTAACAAAATTCCTATTACTATTTTATCCCGCTGCCAAAGGTTTGATTTCAAGCCTTTTGCTTTAGATAAAATAAAAGATAAGCTAATCCAGATTATTAAAGATGAAAAAATATCTTTTGAACAAGAAGCCATAATTGCTATAGCAGAACATGCCGAGGGCAGCTTAAGAGATGCCGAATCTCTGCTGGATCAGCTTATCTGTGTCAATAAGGATAAAAAGATAGACCTTGATTTGGTTAACGATTTTTTAGGCAGGATAGAATCCGGCGTTATTTACGCTCTTGTTCAGAGCTTAATAAATTCAGACAGTAAAACTGTTTTTATTACTCTGGACAGCCTGATATCAGAGGGCAAAGAGCTGCCTTGCATACTGGAGAGTGTTATTGAATATTTCAGAGCTATTTTACATACCAAGATTGTTGCTTCAATAGAGCTGATTTTAAGAACATCCAGCCTGGATATAGAAAAAATAAAAAAGCAGGCAGAACAGCTTAGCAAAGAAGAGCTAATATTTATCTTAGACTTGCTGGGTGAACTCCAGAGCAGAATGAGGTACGCCTGTTCTGTGAGAGTATTGATTGAAACAGGTTTTCTTAAAATATGCAGCAGGTCTAAATACCAGATAGCTGCTCAAGATACCGGAGAATCAGCACCGGATTTAAAGAATAGAAATAATTTTGAAGAAAATCCCGGCGGGTATATTAAAAAAAAAATTAAAACAACAGCTCATTCCCAGCAGGTAATCCAGGATACCAATTTAAGTCCCGGCATAGATTTTCAAACGCTAGGGTTATTATGGCCTGAGATTTTATCCTCGCTCAGGGACAGTAAAGCCGTCCTTTCATCGTATCTTGCCGGATCTTGCGTGAAGTCTGCTCAAGGCAATACCGTAACTGTTCACGTTGCTGTCGGATCTGATTTTCAGCGTGAGCTTATCGACGAGCCTGGCAACAGAAAGACAATTGAAGATGCTATCTCCGGCAAGTTAGGGCAGAGAGTAAGGCTGCAATATATCTACGATAAAACTGTTGCTGTTGATAAAAAAATAAAAATGGATGACATTCTCAACAATCCTAAATTAAGAAAAATATCTACTATGTTCAACGCCAAGGTTTTAAAGGTCATCCCCAAAAACAATGAAATTTGATTTGTTATATAGATTAGCTGAAAAGTTTTTGGAATTCCCCGGTGTTGGGCGCAAGACAGCGGAACGTTTTGCTTTCCATATTTTAAATATAGATCATTCTAAAGTAGAGGAGCTGATAGATATTATTAAATTAACTAAAGAGAAAGTTAAAAATTGCAGAATATGTAATAATCTTACTGAAAATGAGATATGCAGCATATGCTGCGATAACGGCCGGGACAGCTCGGTTATTTGCGTAGTGGAAGAGCCTAAGGATTTAATAGCCATAGAAAAGACCGGTTGGTTTCGCGGCAGATATTTTGTGCTTTTAGGGTCTCTGTCGCCTTTAGACGGCATAGGAGTTGATGATATAAAAATAAACAGTCTTTTCGAACATGTCAGGTCTCATCCCGAGATAAAAGAGGTGATTATCTCCACAGATGCCGATGCAGAAGGAGAGTCCACCGCCCACTATATTTTAAAAATTATAAAACCGCTCAACAGAAAGATTACCAGGATAGGCATGGGCCTGCCCGTAGGTGCGGATTTAGAATTTATAGACAGAAATACCCTCCAGGAAGCTCTTAAAGGCCGTAGAGAGCTATAGCCAACCTTTTTCAATATTTTACAAAAGTTGCATTATTATTGTAAATAATTGTTGCTATTATAAGGCATATTTTACATGTTGTTGTAAGTATCTTTATTTTCAAAGGTTTAAAATTGTGATTTTTATTATTTTCTGGCATGAAATTTGCCCGATATAGGGTGAATAAGGAGGTGAACGAGATGAAAGTGAAGTTCTATAAAATAGAGAAGAAGAGGTTGGGAGA
>JAQUNS010000179.1 GCA_028717465.1 Candidatus Omnitrophota bacterium | reverse complement strand
AGTTAGAGCCTCGGCATTCGCCTTCAGGAGAACATCGTGTGTTCTCCCGGCCCTCGTAGTATATTATGCAAATTCCGTGCCAGAACTGGGGAAAAATAACCGGTTAAATCTATTGTCGTAAACACTTGATAACAAAAGATTTATACAATACACCTTAGATTTTAGAAAGATTGACTCTGGTTTAAACAGCAAAAAGCGTAACTAAAGTTTCCGGATATTGAAAGCCATATTGACAATGGATTAGATTTTCGAAGCTAAAGAAAATTAAATACGAATGCAGCCTTTTTTTGAAATGCTTGTTGATTTAAGCCTGGCCTTTCCTGCTTTATGTTTTTTATTTTTATATAATTTTATAAGAGCTAGTTTCCTTTCCCTGGAGAGCAATTTTATTCTTATCTCTTCCTGGATAGCATTTTTATAATAGCGGTATTCTTTAAGGTAAGCCAGTTTAACCGGCCTTCTGCCTTTGGTGTATTTGGCACCGCGGCCGCTGTTGTGTAATTTAAGGCGCTCTGAGATATTGGCTGTGTAACCGGTGTAAAAACTGCCGTCCCGGCAGCGTAAAATATAAACGAAAAAACCCTTGTTGCGCTTTATTTTTTTAGCCAATTAGCTTTACTTTGATATTACAATAAAACTTTTTATTTGAACAGGCGGAACATCATTTTCCCAGGGCCTTAAATAGTGAAAAGATATTGTTGTTTTGCCTTTTCTTAGGGCTTGGAATGCCCATTCTTCCTGCCCCGGAGCACCAACCAAATCCGTATCGGGCGGTATAAAATTTGATTTTATGAGCTTTAATAAATTTTCATCCAGCGGCTCAGCAAGCTGCCAGCTATATCCGGTCGTAGGGTTAGAGTCCAGTATAACACTAAAATCTTTACCAACATTGGCGCAGATAACACTGCCGATATCGGGGGTTTTTAGCATAAAAAATATCACAAAAGTCAAAGCAATCGAAATTGCCGCTGTCAGAACAATTATAAAATTTTTATTTTTCATAATGATTAAAAATTAAGCTACGGCGCTTTCCTGCTTAGAATCTCTTAAAAATAACACAGAACTGTTTATTTTAACAGCAAGATCTCTCAGCTGAGAAAAGTCGCACTCCTGAGGCATGCCGAAAATATTGATATCGGCTAAGGGCGCCCGGGATAGCAGATTGTTAAAATCTCCAGTTAGAACAGAAGTCTCTGTATCTTTGGGCAGCCTGAGCACTCTTTTTAATTTCACTAAGTAGTTTTGGGCTGCAATCCGGCCGTTTTCATCAGAGACCGCCTGCAAAATACGCAGCTCAGCCTCCCAGTTTCTCTTTATCTGCAAGGCAATCAGCACAGCAAGGCTCAAATTAGGGCTGCCCTCCCTTATCCAAAGATTGATCAGTGCTTTTCTGCCAAGCCCGAGTTTAGGGTGCAGATTAAAAACCATGACGCCGAAATTACGCTGATCTATATTTTGCACAATTTGATTTAATGTAGCATCCTTTCCCGGAGAAAAACCTAATTTAAAGAAAACAACATTAGGAGGCAGATAGAAATCTTTTCTGCCTTGTAAAATTATATCTGCGGCTTCTAGGAAACTGCTGTGCTTAATAACCGAAGATGAGGCCAGTATCCCTTCTTCGCTGAATGCTTTTTCTAACATAAATAGTTCTTCTTTTTTGTTTTTTTCAAGAGCTGGATCAAAATTTTTAGAATCAACAACTGTGAACATCTCGATCCTGCCGCGGGGATAAGTAATGGCTTTTATTATATCTGTGATACCCAGCCAGTCTTTGGGGGCCTCCACCGGGATTAGCAGGTTCGGCTTCCATATCTTGGGATGATAAGGCAGGCCGGAGGCAATCTTTATGGCCTGCTCTGCGATAAAGATGAAAGCTCCTCTTCTTACGTCGGGCCACTGCTTGGGTGAGCCTTTACGCAGAAGAGCAATATATATAGCAGCAGTTGTAACAAGAGCTATTATACTGAAGAGCGGATTTATAAGAAACATAGCGTAGATACAGGCAGCCCCTCCTAAAAAAGGGACAAATAGGGGTACTTTAAAAGCAGGCCTGAAGCTGACAATGCCGATGCCCTTCTCGATAAACACAGCGATATTCAGCATCCCGTAAGTAATCAGAAAAAACATTGTCAAGATTCCGGCGATGCTGTTTAAGTTGCCCAAGGCGATGGTCAGCAAAGCCAGGGCGGCAGTAAAGAGAATAGCCGCATGGGGCTCGCCGCCTTCATTGATATGGGAAAAAGAACGGGAGAAAGGCACAACTCTGTGTTTTGCCAGGGCAAGGAGCGTTCTGGGAGAGGCAACGAACATGCTCAATGCCGAAGAGAGCGTTGCCCCCATTATTCCGGCAATAATTAAAAAGCGCCAGCGTGAGACATCTATTATAATCGAGGTATTATTAACCAGCTCCCTAGGAGAAGCGATGCCGGAAAACCAGAACGTCACGGCTAAATAAATAGCAAAAGAGACTATAATAGCAGAGATGGTGCCTAAAGGTATATTGCGCTCGGGATTTTTGAGTTCTCCGGACATACTGATACCGGCCAAGATCCCTGTTACAGCCGGAAAGAATATAGCAAACACCTGCCAGAACGGCACCTCAGCTACCCCGGCAGATGAAAGAGTCTCAGTAAAAGCGCCCTTTGCCATAAAAGCAGATATTATCGAAAGAGAGATAATAGCCATTATTACGTATTGCAGGCGGAAAGCAAATTTGGCGCTGGTATAAGATATTATTAAAAGCGCCAGCCATGTAAGTATACAGACAAGAATAAAATCGTGCCCTGGAAAGACCGAAACCCAGCATTCGCCAAAACCGGTAATGTAAAAGGCAACCGATATAGCCTGAGCAATGTAAAGAGGCAGGCCTATTGCACCTCCGACTTCATAGCCCAATGATTTTGAGATTATAG
>JAQUNS010000178.1 GCA_028717465.1 Candidatus Omnitrophota bacterium | reverse complement strand
CCCAAATTCTTATTAAAACACGAAAAAGACTCGATCTATCTCGTCGATTACACTAAAGGCCGCAGCTATTATAATCTGGAAAGAAATTCCAGGATCTCTATTCCTGTTATGGATTTTGATACCTTGGTAGGCTATCAGATAAACGGCCAGGCAGCAATTTTAGAAGACGGCTTTGAGTATAGAAGCCTGGCCAAGTAATTAAAAGAAAAGGTTAAGAGGCTTTCGGTAGAAAGGCTTATTGAAGGCGTAAAGTCTGATAAAATTCACGCCAATTTTGAAGTCGTATTTCCTAAAAAAGTAGTTATATTCAAGATTAAAGTTAAAGAGATTGTTGAGATCGGCCCTGCCGGAGAGATAAAAAGAGAGCAGGTTTAAATCAGATAACGGCCTGGGTTGTTGTCGGATGTTTATCTTTCTCTGCTGCGCTTCTCTGTCTCTTACAATGATAGCGGTATTATAGAGCTGCCGATTTCGAAATATTTGCCCAGAGGCGCGGAGTATTGAAGCACATTTTTAGGCGCTGCTATGCCCAAAATGGCCTCTCTAAAGCTGTTCACTAACTAGCTAAAAGCCTTTTAAACGTATCCACTTTTTGACGTTTTTACTGCATTATTTGACTTTTCTCTCTATATAATGTATAAATAATATATAATTCATCTGCTTTATAAAGTATGTAAAATAGGGGGGTATGTGGGTCGTGAGAATAAAAAGTTTGCTGTAATTTTATTATTACTGCTTTTTATATCTTTCCTGACCTATGCCTCTCATGCCCGCAGAACAATAGACAGTCTTGCTGCGCAGAAGAATTATTACTCGGCACTGCAGAATTTAATGACCAAATACCTGCCGCAAAGCAGAGTAAATAATTTTATGGGTGGTTTTTTTATCAACCAACGGCTTTTTAGCCATGATTCACCTCAGCTGCAAGAGGTTTGCCGGATCATACGCAAATCAATCTTTGAACTGGAAGACCATAATACAGATTTAATTTTACTCATATATCTATTAGAAGAGATTTTGCCGGAGTTTCAAGTTGAACTTTACAATTTTAAAGATCCTCGGATATATGGGGAGGTTTTAAACATTATTACCCGGGAAGTAAGGTCGCTTGACTGTTCTGATTTTGAGGAAGCCGGTTCTATCTACTGGCGTATTATTTCCAGAAATGCAGATAGAGACGATGAAGTGGGTGCGTTCTTTGCCCAACTGTTCAACCGGTTGTATATTCAGACCTGCGATTTTGAGCAGGATTATGACAGGCTGCAGATAATCATATCCGGGGATGCTTATTTGACACATACCAAGCACCGGATTTTAAGTGAAGCAATGGAGTCAATCGTTGACAGCGCTGAAGATCTCTATATCGGGATGCCGGAGTTAGATATTCTAGTTGAAGGCATCTGGCAGAGAGATCTCTATATACAATTTTATTCCACCGTCTCTTTAGCTTTGTTGTGTACTGTAGAAGGTATCCCGGCAGAAGTAAGAAAACACATATTTAACTCTGCCTTGGAAGGGGTGAAGAATATTCCTTGGGATATCTGTTTCGATAGGTCGGTAGAGACCCCTGAAGAAGTTAAGTATCTGGCGGTCTCTATAACCTATCTTGCCGATGCCGAAGAAGCATGCCGGGAGGAATTCGGTCTGGATGTAGACCTGAGCCGAGATGAGCAGTTTATCCGGATCTATCACCTTCTTTTGCTGCAAGGTTTTGATTTCAATGGGCGCATGTCCCGCATTAGTGAAAATTAAAATAGATATGAAAATACTTCTTTTGCCGATAACGATCTGTTTAGCCTGCTTGTTTACAGGCGATCTCTACGGCCGTAGGGTTCATGATATTGACAATAGCGCTACAGAAAAAAAAGGCCCAAACCCTTTCTTTGTCAGGCAAGGGCGAGTGATGTTAGTAACAGACGTAGAGCCTCAGGGCTGGTTTATAGAGAGAATAAGAAACAAGGCAATAGATATCCCTCGGCTCATAGAGCCGCCCCTTCAGGAAGCGATAGAGATTCTATATGATAAAAATATTTTAACTACAAGATGCTCCGCAAACAGAAAAGATATAAATTACGGTTTTGCTTATATCGAAGGCGAATTAAATTCGCTTTCAGAAGAAAACAGGGCAGTACTTAACCGGATAACAGAAGAAGGAGCGGCAGAAGTTGAGGGTTTATATTTTATGCTTAAAGTGCCGGTCTCTGACTCCACGACAGTAGAGGAGATAAGAAAAATGTTTATAGCGCTTGCAAACAGGTTTTTAATGCAACAGCCTATCTGGATTGAAAAAGAAAGATTTACCTGGAGAGGCTTTAAAGAGCGCTACTCTGTTGCGGACGATAAAGATGTAATCCCAATTGTTGAAAGGTTCGGATATTACTACGATTCCAGAGCAGGGTTTATCTATTTAAGCCGGGAACATTATAAAAAAGTAGAAGAATATTACAGGCATAGATAATGGTAAATTTTTTAAAAAGGAGATCCAGATGAAAAATATTATTTTTACAATCCTTACCGTTTTATTTTTTGCCATAGGGCCGGCATTGTTGAGTGAGGGTATGCCGGAAAATGATTTAAACTGCAGAAGAGTAAAAAATTCAGATGCGCAGGCAGAGGGCCTAACTATTCCTGATATAGTTGTTCCCATAGTAATTTCAGGCCTGATTCCGATAGGCTCAGGAGATTTAGGCCCGGTTAATGTTGTTTATTTACGTATACCCGGCAGCGGTAACCCGGGCTTTATTTCCAGGCTTAAGAACTGGCTTAAGGGAGATATTTCATTAGAGCATGGTATAGACGAGGACGACTTGGTAGTTGCAGATCCGGTAATAATTTCAGATGAGATGTTTGCAAATATGATTCACGGAGGAGTTCAGATAGGTGTTCCTTTAGACTGGTTTTGGCTCTGGCGCAGAAACAATAC
>JAQUNS010000177.1 GCA_028717465.1 Candidatus Omnitrophota bacterium | reverse complement strand
CTTAAGCCTTAAATGCGATATAGCACTGCCGAATACGGCATTGAATACCGCGGTAACTTATGATAGATTAAATGGCATGGAAAAGATGCCTCATTTCTTAAAAAATTATTTCTGGGACGTAGATTTTGAGAAATTAAACCCAAATAAACATCGTTCATATATCGTAAAAAGAATTTTAAATTATGGTGATGAGCGAGCAATAAAGTGGCTGGCTAAGCATTTTAGCAAAGATGAACAAATCAAAACATTGGCCTCAAGCCGCGACCTCTCTCCCCGAAGCGCCAACTTCTGGACATTGATTTTAGATGTTCCTAAAGGAAAGGTTAAATGTTTACAAAAGCAATCTCTGAGGAAACAAGAGCGACTCTGGCCCTATTAGGTGAGTCCAATCTGTTAAAAGATGCCTACTTAGCTGGCGGCACCGCCTTAGCCTTGCATCTTGGGCATCGCCTGTCTTTTGATTTGGATTTTTTCACAGCCAAAGAATTCGACCCCTTAGAGACAGCGCGTAAGCTGCAAAGAGTATTGGATTTGAAAATAGAGACAACGAGCCGCGGAACAATTCTTGGGATTATTAAAGATGTCAGATTCAGCCTATTCCTTTATCAATATAAGCTTCTTTCCCCTTGTAAAAAATTTTTAGGGATGAATATCTCAGACACGAGGGATATCGCTGCAATGAAAATGGTTGCCATATCAGAACGAGGAGTAAAAAGAGATTTTGTTGATTTGTATTTTATCTGTCAAAAAATAGGCTTAGAAGAAGTCTTGGAGCTTTACAATAAAAAGTACGGCAAATTAACAAGCAATCTATTTCATGTTATGAAGTCTTTAGTTTATTTTACAGATACCGAAGATGAAGAAATGCCTAATATGCTTAAACCCTGCGGATGGGAAAAAGTTAAAAAATTTTTTGAACAAGAAGTAAAAAGACTAACAGATAAATTTATTAAATGATGCTGTAGCTGCATTTATCTATATGCTTCTTCTGCGGCGATACCTACCTCATTCTCAAACGAGATATCTCCTGCTCTACCCCGCCCCATTCGCCTTAGGCAAGACGGACATTGGTCGGGCTACCTCCCCTGCCGGCTCTCCGGACTCCTATTTTAAAATCTGTGTTCATCTGTGCACATTCTATCTGTGCTAATCTGTGTTAAGTGCTATAATGCTAATTTTAAACTCAATTTGACAACACCTGACAGTAATGGTATATATAAAGGAGAATCATGGGGCTTTGGATAAAGATAGGCTGTTATAATAACAGGAGAAAATATGGCGCAATTCAAAAAAGCAATTCTATCGTTTAGTTTCATATCACTGTTTTTAATCTCACTGGCCAGAATCTGCCCGGCCCAAATAGAGTTAAATAATCCTGCCCGGATAGGCACAGGTCGGCTTAATTTAAGCCCGGGCCCATTTACAGGCACAGCCAGCAGCGCTCTGCGGAGGCCGATAACGACCGATGTCGCTGGCCAGGACCCAATACGCGATCCTGCCCGCACCCGCGCCTTAGAGCCGATAGACCTGCTGATAGGAGACTATCTTAATATCCCGGACTGGCGGGACAATTATTCTCTCTATGCCCCGCTTATAGAGGCTTTCCGGAATCTATTTTCAGGTTATCAGGATCCTGATATCGAAAGAATTTTAGCCGACAGCATCCCGGACTCTCCTTTTAAAAATATGGTTATAGCCGTTGCAAGGTGGCGCGCCATCTGCCGGAATAAATCTTCAGAAGAGATATCGGGCATCTTCCGGGAACTGAAACTTTTTCCTCTGGGTGAACAGGTCCTTGCAGAAAACAAAACCAAAACTTTTGTTATACAGAGAAGTATAATCTCAATTGATGTATTTTCAACTGCCTCGGCTGTCTCTTTCTCCGGTAAACAGCTAAAGCTCTCATTGGGCATAACTGAGGATACTCTCGCTGGCCTTACATCGCTTGAAGTTATTATCGGCACAGATACCAAATACGACATCTTAACAGAGCTCCGCGCCGCTACGCCTGATGGTGACGGCATAAGGACCGTTACTCTGGATATACCTGAGAACGATGATTTAGAAAACATCTCTCAATTAAGGTTGGTCTTCGAGGGCCCTCGAAATATTTTTTTTGAAATTAAAATATCGAGCATCTCTCTGATGTCGCCCTCTTTATACATAACACCGGAAGAGACAGCTCAGGCAGAGCTGTTTCTTAGCCATTTAGCCCTGCTTAAGGACTGGGATTTCCAGAATAGAGAAGACCTGGCTTATATCGACTATCTTCTAACAAAGGACCCCCGGATATTAGAAAGAATGGAAGGAGCCGCTCAAACGTTCTCTGCTTTAACCTGGCGCAACCCTTACATTGAATACTGGAATATAATGGATGAGCTTCTGATAGAGTTCTTAACGGAGTCCGGCTCTACAACAAATCTTGCAGACAATACGGCCCTAAGAAGCAGGTCGTTGTTTGCGCTGGATTATTTCCTGGGCCGGGAAGCCGATTTAAGCAATTCTTTTGACGCCGCGCTCTGGAGCGCGCTGATTGACGATAATGCCCTGCTTGAAAACAGGGGCCCTATGGCAGTTATAGACTTAATCAGGATAGACTCTGAGCTTAAAAATCTCTATCAGGAGCGCTGGAATATAATAGCCGGCCTGCTGCCTGATGAGATAAGAGCTGAGCTTGACCCTGCCGGATATACAACATTCAGCGAGTTCATGCAGAATACCGGATTTGATATTTTTGTTAAATACCTGATGCTTCTGCCCCAAAGAGACCTCGCAAGAGAGATAGCAGCAACAGTGCCTGATATGTCAAAATACTCTGATATGGCTCAATTCAGATATGATTTGAGGATAAATGTTTCAAGCCGCATCTTGGAATATCTCTCAAGAGAAGGCATGCCTACAGGCTCTCTTCCTTTATATATAGACAAAGATGCTCTAATCGGGCACGTAACGAG
>JAQUNS010000176.1 GCA_028717465.1 Candidatus Omnitrophota bacterium | reverse complement strand
TTTAGTTACGCTGATATGGCTTTACATTGAGATTTTAAGGCTGCTTTCCAAATTAAACAGCAGGCGCTAATAAAAGGGGATTAAGATGACCGTCAAAGAGATTACTCTGGATGATTTAAAAGCCGATATATTTATTCAGGAGAAGACAGCCGAATTAAAGAAAATAGTTGGAGAAGATGCGGCAATCAATGCTCTTTCAGGAGGGGTTGACTCTTCTGCCGTAACATTGCTTGCCCACCGCGCCTTAGGCGAGAGGTTAAAAACCTATTTTATCGACAACGGCCTGATGCGGGAAAATGAGCCTGAATATATAGTATCTTTATTTAAAAAACTGGGCGTTAGAGTTGAGCTCATTGACGCTAAGGCAGAGTTTTTTAAAGCATTGAAAGGGTTGGCCGATCCGGAAGACAAAAGGAATGCTATAACGCATGCTTTTTATAAAGTGGTTTTTGGAAACCTGGTAAAGAATAGCGGCGCCAGGTATCTTCTTCAGGGCACTAACTATACCGATATCGAGGAGACCGTGGCCGGGATTAAGCGCCAGCACAACATACTGGAACAGCTTGGAATAGATACAGAAAAACAGTACGGCTACAAAGTAATCGAGCCTCTTGTCCAGCTTCGCAAGCAAGGTGTCAGAGAGATTGCCAAAGCCTTAGGATTACCTGTAGAGATATATGCCAGGCCGCCTTTCCCCGGGCCTGCTCTTTCTGCCCGGATAATAGGAGAAGTTAGCCCTGAAAGAGTTGCTATTGTAAGAGCCGCCACTGAAATTACCGAACAAGAGCTTGAGTCCTCCGGCGCTTTTCAATATCTTGCTATTTTGCACGAGGATAGGGTTACCGGGATAAGAGACGGTAAGCGCGATTTTGGATTGCAAATAGAAATAAGATGTTGGCAGAGCCAGGACGCCAAAACAGGCTCCCCGACACATCTACCTTATGAAACATTAGAAAAATTGGCCGGTAGAATTACAAGCCAGGTCCCCGGAGTTGTCAGCGTGACCTATAATATCACAAGAAAGCCCCCTTCTACGATAGAAGCAATATAGCAATCGCAAAAACGGCAAAGATTAGCTTCAATAAACAATGCTAAAGGCAAAGTATATTCCGAATGCTATCAGCGCTATTCCGCAAAACAGCATTATCGACTTATAGGTTTTTTCTGACAGAAAACGCCTGCCTTTGCTTACAGCAAAAGATACTGCGCTGTACCAGGTTAGATCGGCTAAGATATGCCCGAGAAAGAAAACTGCAACGGCAAATAATCCGTACTTCTGGGCGCTTAAAATAAGGCCGAGCCCTATTGTCAGCCACCAGACTGCCCAGTAAGGGTTAGCTATGCTCATGGTTATGCCCAGGACTGTCAGGCCGGAGCATTTCTGATCTTGGGTAGCAATGTTTAAATTAGCATTTTTAGCCGAGACAGCCATCTTTATCCCGAATAAAAGAAGTATGCTTGAGCCTAATAAAGATACTGTTTTTGTCAGCAGGGGTTGCGTTAGAAGCCTTGAGAAGCCCGTAACCAGAATTAATACCAGCATGATTTCCAGCATAGCATGGCCTAAAATTACAAGCGGGCCTGCTTTAAATCCGTGTTTTACGCTTTTGGCTATCACGGTTGCAAGCAGCGGCCCGGGCGCCAGAGCGCCTGAGAGGGCTATTATAAAAGAGACGGTGAATATGGACAGATAGTTCATCTGTTAATTGTACTATTTGATTGTGTTTTTGGCAATTTTAGCTGCCATTATAACTATTGATTGGCCGGGTGTTTTGGATTAAACTATACCAAAGACTGTTTTAATATGAGAAAAGTCTTTACGGTTATAGTTTTGGTCTCGATATTATCGTTTGGTTGCGCTGCCTATAAATCGGTGCATTTTGGGCAGGACCATTATCTACCTAAAGAAGCAAGCGATATCGGTGTTTTTTCATCTGTTCCCGATAAGTTGTATGCAGAATTAGGAGAGATAGCTGTATTTGGAGTTACTTCTACCAACAGGGATTATATGCTTAACCGGCTTAAAGAGATGGCGGCGGATATGGGCGGCGATGCTATAATATTGAAGGATTCGGATATTCCGGTTTATATTCCTAAACCGATGGCCGGAATTGTTGTTAAATGGCAGAAAGATGAAGTTTTAAGCCAGATTTTAAGTACTGACATTAAAGATTTAGATATCAACCGGAGCGAAGAAGATATTTTAAATGGTGAAAAATTAGAGTATATTAAATGAAGAAATATTACTTTAAAGAATTAGAAATCAGGCGGCTTGTTTTATGAGCAATGAGAGAAGAGAATATTTCAGATTGCAGTTGGATGCCCAAGTCATAGTGCACGGTGAAGATAAATCTAAGAGCCTGCGCGAGGATACCGTATCTGCCGCTGTTAAAAATATAAGCGCCGGCGGATTATGTTTTACCGCCAAAAACAAGTTTGCTTTTGGCAGCATCATCAAGCTGGAACTGCGCTTGCCGGACAACAAAAATCCGCTTTATTTAAGGGGTGAGGTCACATGGTCAAGCCCTGTTAAAAAAGACGGTGCGGATTTTTATGATACAGGAGTAAAGATTTTATCTGTAGAAGAAGGTAATGAGCAGAGATTTATCAGGTATGTTTGCAGTAAAATGTCAGAGCGGCTGAGTAAATTTGTCCATCTATAAAAAGAGGAGGTTAAATTGTCAGGTGATATTTTAGAGCAGGTTTATCTGGGCAATAAGGTTCTGGATTTTATAGTGGCATTAGGAATACTTCTGCTTGGAATTATTATAGTAAAGATAGTAAAGTTTGCTGTTTTAGGCAGATTAAAAAAACTGGCTGAAAAAACTGCCAATACTTTAGATGACTTCCTTGTCTCAGTTGCAAGCAAGGTAGGGCTGCCGCTTTTATATTTAAGCGCTCTTTATATAAGCATCGGAGTTCTCAATGTAGCAGAAGATTTCCAGAGAGTAGTAAACTATGTCTTCCT
>JAQUNS010000175.1 GCA_028717465.1 Candidatus Omnitrophota bacterium | reverse complement strand
TATTGCTGGCAGGCCTTGTCTCAAGCAGGCTCGGGGCTATCATGGTTTTTAATATTTTTGCCGGCGGGTATTTAAAGGCGGCGAATATTAATATCGGAAAATCCTCAGGCAGCCTGATTAACGGTCTGTTGTTTGAAAATATTGAAATATCGTCTTTTAACGCTATGCCGGAAAATATCGCGTTAAAAATAAGTAAATTAGATGGATATTTCAGGCCCTGGAGATCCAGCGGCCTGGCATTGAAGCTGCATAATGGCAGGATTGATTTGCCAAATTCAGATCCTATTCTTTTTTCGGGGCGTTATCAGGGCGGGATTCTGGATCTGGATATTTTCTCCAAGCGCATAGTTATCTCTGATATCGGGGCAGTATTTTCATTGCCCCAAGATTTACAGAGTATCAACGGCGCTGTCTCGGATTTCAGCTCTAAAGTAGGCGGCTTGCAAGCGAGGCCTGATTTTAACGGCAGCTTTAAAATAGAGCAGATAGCTCAAGACGGGTTTTCGGTTTCAGGCAGCCAAGCTGTATTTAAAGGTTTTTATTCAAAAGACGATTTTTATATCCAGGCTGATTTTGAAGGCGGTTCTATTGCAAAAAAAGATATTACTGTTAACATCCAATGGGCAAAGACGGAGTTTTCTCAAGGCCACAAGAGCCCGTCTATAGATTTTCAGGGCTATTCTCAGGTAGGAGGAGTTAAAATAGAGATATCTTTAAGGGGCTCTATACAGAACCCTTATTTAAAATTGACTTCCAATCCGGAATTAAGCCAGGAGCGGCTTTTGATTATGCTTGTAACCGGCAAGAGATGGAAAGGCGCGGATTATTTTTTTCAGGAAGGCGAGGTAACTCCGGAACTGGCAAAAGATTTAGTAGATTATTTTATTTTGGGCGGCAGGGCCGACAAGATAATGCAAAGGTTCGGCTTGTCCGATATCAGCTTTAGGTATAATAATACCGTGAGAAGTTTTGGCCTTAAGAAGTCTTTGTCGGAAAATGTTGACGCCAGCTATGAATTGGAGCAGTCTTTAATAAATGGACAGTCTCAAGCCCCGGTGCAGAGGATAGGCGGGGAATACAGAATAACAGACGGTTTATCTGTAGAGATAGACAGAGAGCTCAAAAGCGATCGAATTACCGGTGAAGAGGAGAAAGAATCTCAGGCAGAAGGCAAAATTTTTCTTAGGTTTAAAAAGGAGTTTTAACTATGAAGTTTTTTAAAAAAATCACAATTGTTATCGTATTGGTTTTGTGCGGTTTTTTTGTATACAATATTCTAATAAGGCATTTAAATGAAAATAAGCTGTTAAAGCAGATTATATTCCGCCTGGAGGCTGATACCAGAATAGCAGAAGCTCTGGTGACCAATGTAAGCTACAATGAATCAGAAGGTAAAACATACACCACTATTAAATTTCTGGAATATAACGTAAATGGCGATCCTCTTGAGCCGAAGTATTTTACTTTTTCCGGCAATATTATCCAGTTCCAATCTCTGGTTCTCAGGTTTGAGGATATACATATAAGATATGCTGATAAGCTCAAAGGCAAGAGCCTGCACCTGTTCTGGAAAGTTTTTATGCTGGACGGTAAAAATACCCAGGAATATATTATAACAAATCTTAAAGGCGTGCCTTCCGGATATGCTCTCGACGGAAGCGTGCATGAAGGGAGAATATGGAAAAGATTCTGGGATTATGCTTTAGATCCGGGCAAAGCAGGTTTGGCCGGTATAAAAAATGCCCAGATCGAAGCTCCGGGAACTATGTTTTTGCCCGGCACCCTATATACTATAAAGATTGAGCATGACGGCGGCATAAGAATAGATGCCTCAGCGCTTCCCGGCATACTTAAAGGCGAGCGCATACTTTGATCACTTAATGCTGTTGTTATAGATAGTCCGAGTCCCAAAATTGAGTTGACAGTAATTATTGGTTTAATATATTATATTCCGGTAGCTTAAGAATACAGCTAATGTATAAAAAAGTTAATTGGATAGGATTAGCGGTTGTTTTTTTTCTTTTTAACCCCGTAGGTACAGTATCTGCCGAGATATCAGGCTCTCAGGACGTTACTCTCAACTACTACAGCGTCTCCGGAAATAAATCCAACTCTTTTTACATAGACGGGGATTTCGACATTATTTACGAGGGTAACATCGATTGGAAGCACTTAACAGATGCAGATGAATTTTTCGGATCTCTCTACTACCGGGCAACAGACGATAAAAATACCGATCCCCAGGAGTTCAGCATAGAGAAATTTTATCTGGGCTTAAGGAACCAGGATAGGGAATATCTGCTCGGTGATTTTTACGCTAATTTTTCGGACTATTCTTTGGGCAATGCCTTAAAAGGCATAAAATTAGATTTAGGATTACAATCCGAGCATAGGCTGATTATTGTTGGAGGTATGGATACCTCTCAGTGGGAAGATCTCTGGGAGAAGAGGTGCGATGATTCCCGTAACCGCAGTTATGTCTGGGGGGTGAGGCTGGAGAACAGTCTTTTAGAAAAAAAACTCGGCCTTAATTTAAATTACGGCGGCAAGCTCGATGACCGGGCATATTTTTCATCTTCCAACAGCCCTGTTTTTGTAAATGTTTTAAGTTTAGACACAAGCTACATGGTAAACGATGCCCTCAAATTAAGCGGTGAATATGCCTACAGCCTTACCGATGAAGATATAAGAGACAGCTCTTTAAAAGATAAAGGCGACCCGGCTTTTAATTTAGGATTAGAGTACAATATCAGCCGCTACAGCTTAACTACAGACTATTCCAGAATATACTCTCATTTTAACTCTACCGGAGGTTTCACCAGCCAGGATTTAGAGGCATTCGGTTTGAACGGTATCTGGTTTATGCCTTTTAATATAAAATGTACTCACTACCTCAATGCCGACCGCGACAATCTGACCAAAGCTCAAAGTACGACCACAAAACAGCTAAACCCGGGCGTTAAATTCGGGTTT
>JAQUNS010000174.1 GCA_028717465.1 Candidatus Omnitrophota bacterium | reverse complement strand
GGGTAGGGGCCAAAATCCCAAGCAAAATATTTTAATCCTGTAATAGATTTACCGGTTTTTTTAAAATGTCTAAAATCAGAATAAGCAAGGAGTTTAAACAGCTTAGTTAAACCACAATTTTTTGTATTATTAGAGAAATATATTATTAAATTAATAATCTTTTCTTTACTGTAGTCTTTATACATACCAATCCACCCTTGATATAATTATACCATATTTTAAGCCACTGAATGGAGAAATTAGAATTTTTTTATAATACATATTATTACGCAATACATGCACTATAAACATTGCTTGCATATTAGATTAACAATATTGTACACAATGTCAATCTATAAATATAAATTTTTTATAAAACAAAAACCCCGCTTAATTGCGGGGCTTTTTATTATCTTTGCCAACTACTCCGAAAACCCTTTCTTCTTAAGATCCAAAACCAGGTTCTGTAGAAAAGTGTCCAGAATATACCCGCTGATAGATTTTGCGGTCTCTCCCAGCAGCTGCTTGGCATACTCCTTGACCTTCTTCATCTTCTCTTCTCCGGATATGTTCTCGGCCGCAACCTCGATTATCTTGGCCTTTACCGGCTCAAGTATCCTCTCCGGAATGCCCTTTGCCACTTCCTCGGCGTTGCGCTTAAAAAGATCCAGCAGATACCCGAAAAACGTCCTGGACACCTGTCCGGCCTTTTTAAACAGCCCGGCCAGAAAAGGCTTAATCCCTTCTTTCCATACCTTCATGCTTCACCTCCGTCTTTTTTATACATCTTTCTCAACAGCTCCCTGCCGTCTATGGTCTTAGGCATCGGGGGTTTCTTCAGTCCCCTCTCCCCCGGCCAGTGCAGCCGGATATTAAGCCCCAGCCTTCTATTTTGTAAGCAGTCCTTTATTTTGGAGAATATCATCTAATACCTCCCCCTCCGCCTTGCCGACTCTTTTGGCGATCCAGGTTTTTATCTTGCACAGCTTGGCCTCTTTGTCCCCCTTTACGATATCTTTGATATCCTGGTCTATCACCTCAATCGCCTGTATCAGCAGATAGAGCAGTTTCAGATAGGCCGTTCTCTTGGCCTTAAACATAAACCCCGCAACAAGCATCAGCGCGCCCCAGGTTAAGGGGTTGCTCAATAAATCAATTATCTTGTCCATTACTGCCTCCGTTTGCGCTTCTTATTCCAATATAGATATGCCTGGTCTTATCCCTTGCCGCTTTCCAGGCTTCCTCTATCATAAAAGACTCTTCCCCGGATTCCGGGAGTTTTTTCTCCAGATACTGTCCGATGATAATCTTAAAATTTGCGATAAAAGCTTCCCTGGTTAAAACCACATCATCCTCCCGATATCTTAAACATTGACGTCCTGATGATGCTGAACGCAAAAGTAAGCGATACCGATGTCAAAGCCACAAGAACGGTGATTATCGTGGTAACCACCCACGTCGGCCTGTTCAAGAGAGTTCTCTCTATTACGTCTATCTTCTCCGACATCTTCGCTATGGCGTTAGACGTGTTTTTATGGTCTCTTTCCAGCGCGATTATTCTCTGTTCGTTCTCCACTCCTTTGACGCACTCTCTCTCCGGGGCCACAACTCACCTCCTCTATTTAATCTTGTCTCCGGGTTTTATGCTGTAACTCTTAACAGCCTTCTCCTCTATTGCTTCCGGTGAGGCTTCGTACTCACCGCTTGCTTTCTTTGCCTTTACGCCGCTCAATTCTTTAGGCAGGACTTCATTTTGAAACGCCGCAATAGCGGTATTAGAATCTGCTATGGTATAGGTTCTCTCCTCAAGCAGTTTCTCTCCGTCTTTATACTCGACCCTGACGTTGATAATTCCGGCGGCCACTTCTGTTATTTCGGTTATCTCTCCTGTTACCGCCGCCAGGGCTATCCCCGACAACAGAGCTAAAATTAAAAGTGTTCTCATATCAATCCTCCTTAATATTTGACTTCGGCAAGTTCAACATAAGCAACCCATCTAATATTTGTAGCTGCTTTGCCTGTTATATTTATGTTTAATGCTTCGTCTGTATCATTTGCTGTTAATGTAATTGATGCTGCAGTGTCTATCTCATCTACGTCCTCTGTTACATTGCTCCAGATAACCTCTGTTCCATTGGCAGCGTTTCTGTGGATTACGCCTTTTATTGTCCAAGAAGAAGATGATCCGCAATCAGAAGTTGTAGCTATTACAACTCCATCGATTCTCCAAGCAGTTTCCGCCGGTACTACAAGCTTGTAGTAGGAGTTATTAGACTGATACATTATCTCTGGAGTTGCATCGGTTGTATCGGCAAATAATACCACTCTTGAATATTGAGCATCACCATCAGAACTAAATGCTCCTGACTGATGTGCTACTTGTGAGTATAAATATGCAGATGCATCTCTGCACATTGCAACAGAATTTTCTCCTGTTACCTTACTACTATTTCCCCCAATAATAGCACTATACCTTCCAGTAACTTCATTTTGTAATCCGCCAATAATTGCTCCTTCACGCCCTGAAATTTTATTTCTATCGCCTCCACCTATAAAGGCATAGGAGCCTACTGATGTAATTTCAGCTCCATAACCAAGAGCTATTGAATAATCTGCGATAGAATCCCACTCTGAACCTCCCACCCTTCCTGCCCGGAATGCGCCTTTGCTCTTATCGAAAAAGAATCTGGAGTCGTGTATAGCGTTTCCGGTATCAGCAAGCCCTGTTGAGCCAAATACGAAATCCTCGTCATAATCCGCTGAAGCCTGCCGGACCACAGAAGACACCTCTTCAAATGCTCCTCCCCCGCCTCCTGCCGCATCCTCAAACGCCGGCGCCGACGTTGCTCCCGTTGAGGTCAATACCTGACCGTCTGTTCCAAGAGCCAGCTCGGTTACATCTCCGTTGGCATTGGAATAGAACAACCTCCAGGCAGTCTGGTCAACAAATGATGTCAGGTTGGTATATCCGCCCCCGGCATCAGACCAGACCAGCTCTCCCGGAACGTCATCC
>JAQUNS010000173.1 GCA_028717465.1 Candidatus Omnitrophota bacterium | reverse complement strand
TGAGGTTTACCGGAAACTCTCTGGAAGTTATGGTTGAGACCATAGAATCTTATGTTCGCCAAATAGATCGGTTGCAGAGAAAGATCAAACAGTTTGAGAAACAGAGAAAGACCAAAAAGACAAAAGACGAGATATCAAAGTTAAAGAGAGAGATAAAAAGAATAGAGCTTACGTTTGTTGAGTCCCAGGATATGATTAAAAAGCGCTTAGTCGATATAAAAAGAAAAGAGGTTTATTATATCGAAGCCCAGCGCAAGCTCATAGAAGCCAATTTAAGGCTTGTTGTCAGCATAGCCAAGAAATATACCAACAAAGGTTTATCTTTTCTCGATTTGATACAAGAAGGCAATATAGGATTGATGAAGGCTGTTGAAAAGTTCGAATATAGGCGCGGGTACAAGTTCTCGACTTATGCAACCTGGTGGATACGCCAGGCAATAACAAGGGCGATTGCTGACCAGTCCCGTACCATAAGAATACCAGTCCATATGACCGAAACAATCAATAAACTGGTCAGAGTATCTCGCAATCTTGTCCAGACCCAGGGCCGTGAACCTACGCCGGAAGAATTGTCTAAAGAGCTTGAGCTTCCGATAGACAAGGTCAAAAATATAATAAAAATTGCTCAGACTCCGATATCGCTTCAAACTCCGATCGGAGACGAAGGCGATACTAATTTTGGAGATTTTATAGAAGACAAAAAGGCTATATCTCCTGCCAGCGCTACTGCCTATTCTATGCTCAAAGAGCAGCTGGACGGAGTATTGAGCTCTTTAACCGAACGGGAGAAATCGGTTCTTCAATACAGGTTTGGTATCGGTGACGGCTGCCCCAGGACTTTGGAAGAAGTGGGCAAGATGTTTAATGTTACCCGCGAAAGAATCCGCCAGATCGAAGCTAAAGCCCTTAGGAAGCTGCGTCATCCGGTAAGATCAAGAAAGCTGAAGAATTTTTTGGATCTTGTTGTCAGCGAAGAGCGGACTCCGATCTAAGATTATTTTTTGCAATAGACAATAAAAGAGCCCTAATCAGGGCTCTTTTCTCTTATCTCTGACTCTGTCAGAGAATTGTCCAAGATCAGATCGTAGCCTATCCTTTCGAGGCCATATTGTGTAGTATAGCGCCTGAGGTATTTTTCCATTTGAGCTTTTTGTTCCGGAAACGTAAGTTTATAGATAAGCTCTCTGGTGGCTTGGCTTGCCGTGATATGAATTTTTATATCGAATTTTACATCATCTAATATGTCCAGCCAGCCGGAATTCAACCCTTCTAAGATAACTACATCGAAATCTCCGGTTGCAGCTATCTCCAGTACCGTTCTAGCCGCTTCTTTATAATCCCAACTATCAAACAATCCGGTCATGGTATCAAAATTAAGTGTCGACCCGAATTGTTCTGCGTAAGCTGCATAATCCGGAGATACCTGTTCGAGGCTAAGAAAATCGTCCATATGTACTGTTTTTACGGTTACATTATCTGGTTTTAAAAATCTGGCTATATCCAAGGCCAGCGATGTTTTTCCTACTCTGGAATCTCCGTCTATAAGCACTACTAAAGGTTTTTTTCCGTCTAATTTCTGTTTAATTAGATTGAAGACACTTATAAGATTTTGCTTGTTGTAAAGCAGGTAGTCAATTAATTCTTCTAGTTCTATATCGAGGCCGTTGCGCGTTCTTCGCAGGTTGTTGCATTGTTCTGTTACGACAGTAGGATTATAGATAAACAGACAGCAGGTTAAAACAATCAGGTATTTCTTCATAGCCAAGCCTTATTATAAGTATAATATAATTAGGCAATTATGTCAAGTTTGGCAGTAGTTTTTGTCAAGCCAAAGTTAAAATGTCCTGTTTTTACAGGGTCAATTTCGTTGACTTTTCGGCTTAATTCTATATAATCGATGAGATAATTCTATAGCTTCGCTTATTAAATAATAGGAGGCGTTTTATGGCCAAAATGACTATCAAAGACCTGAATTTAAAAGGCAAAAGAGTTTTAATAAGAGTTGATTTCAATGTTCCGTTAACAGCTGATTTTAAGGTTTCCGACGATACCAGGATACGGGCTGCTCTGCCTACTATTAGATATGCTCTTGATAAAGGCGCTAAGGTTATATTGATGAGCCATCTGGGCAGGCCCAAAGGCAAAGTAGATGAGACTGCCAGGCTTACGCCGGTAGCCGAACGGTTATCTCTATTGCTTGATAAGAAGGTAAAAAATGCAGATGACTGTATAGGGCCGAAAGTCCAGTCGCAGTCCGACGGTTTAAAAGAAGGAGAGGTTCTCGTGCTTGAAAATGTCCGTTTCTACAAAGAGGAGACCGATAACGACCCTGAGTTTTCAAAGAAGCTTGCTTCTTTGGGCGATATTTTCATAAATGACGCTTTCGGATCTTCTCATAGGGCCCATGCTTCTGTTGTCGGGGTTGCTAATTATCTTCCGGCGGCAGCCGGATTTTTGCTCATGAAAGAGATTGAATATTTTGACAAGATACTTAAAAGGCCGGAGCACCCCTTTTGTGCTATTTTAGGCGGGGCAAAGGTATCCGACAAAATAGAAGTTATCAAAAATCTGCTTAATGTATCCGATAAGATTCTGATTGGCGGCG
Source organism: Candidatus Omnitrophota bacterium (assembly GCA_028717465.1). Taxonomy (GTDB): domain Bacteria; phylum Omnitrophota; class Gorgyraeia; order Kaelpiales; family Kaelpiaceae; genus Kaelpia. The sequence goes on along the minus strand of JAQUNS010000173.1, from coordinate 394 downwards.
GCATGGCTTATACTTTTTTAAAGGCCAAAGGCGTTAAAATAGGAGCGTCTAAGCTGGAGGAAGACAAAATCGATTTGGCAGGCGAGCTCATGGAATTGGCTTTTAAAAAAGGCAAAAAGATAGTTTTACCTTGTGATCATATTGTAACAGATAAAATAGAAGACGGCGCTAAAACAGAAGCAGTCGGCTTAAATATTCCGGATGGCAAAATAGCCATAGATATAGGAAATAAAACCAGAGAGTTATTTAAGCAGGAACTGAAAGATGCCAAGACGGTTGTCTGGAACGGACCCCTAGGCATATTTGAAATAGAAGCTTTTTCGCAAGGTACCCGTCAGATAGCCTCATTTTTAGCCTTGCTTGATGTCGTAAAGGTAGTTGGCGGCGGCGATAC
>JAQUNS010000172.1 GCA_028717465.1 Candidatus Omnitrophota bacterium | reverse complement strand
GCTCAAACCTCTATCGCTGCCGGGAGAAGATTTTTATCTGATATCAAACCTAAAAGGTTTAAATATCATCTCAAATGGCAAGAGAGTTACCGGCAATATCGGAGCTCATAGCGCCATAAAAATATTGGAGAAATGGCATGACTCAACGCAGGCTGAATTTCAATTTGAAAAAAATAAGGATTCCTTGATAGTCAGGCAATGGTGCTGGAACATTCCTGCTGTTCAAAGATGGGTTTTTACTATCAACAAAAATATCATTTTATGGGATTCCGAGCTGGAAGTGGAGAATTTTATGTCTATCGAAGAGATAAAAACAGGTCTTATCTTAAACAGCTGCTATGATAAAATTACCATCGGCGATAACACCATACTGCTTCCGGATCTTAATTCCAGCTGGGAACAGATCGAGATCCCATCTAATACTAAAGAGGTATTAATAGGGATAGATAATAATACGCTGGGCTTCCCGGATATCGTATTTAAAAGTTTTCTTTCCGGATCGATAGTTATTCAAAATGCCGATAAAAATATAAACGGAAGATTTGTTCAAGCATCCATAACAGAAGAGAAAGAGTACCCGGCAGGAAAATACAATATATTTAACGCAGAGATAAAAATTATGCCAAGATGAAGGTAGCACTGCTTAATATGCCCTGGAAATCAAACGGACTCTGGGGGGTTAGGGCCGGATCCAGATGGCCGCACTTAAGGCACCCATCCAGTGAAAGAGACTATTTGCCTTACCCGTTTTTTCTTGGCTATGCCACTTCTCTGTTAGAAAAAAACGGTTTTCAAGCACTGCTCATAGACGGAATAGCCAACCAAATTGAAATTCCAGATTTTATTAAACTGCTGGAAAGAGAAAAGCCTGATTTAATAGTCGCAGAAACATCGACACCTTCTTTAGATTACGATATCTCTTTAGCAGAGAGACTCAGGAGCATAGCTCCTATCGCAATCTGCGGGCCGGAATACAATATGCGCAACCTAAGTTTTCTTAAAGACAAGCCGTTTATAGATTACGTCCTTTTGGGTGAATATGAATATACGCTTCTTGAGCTATCAAAGGTTTTACAGGATAAAAAACAAGTCAAAGATATACAAGGTATAATTTACAGGCTTAACGGCAAATGCTACAAAACACCTCTCAGGCCGCTCATTAAAAACCTGGATGACCTGCCCTGGCCTCATAGAAACAGCTTATTCATGGAACACTACGTAGATGCTCCCGGAGGCATGCCCCTGCCGTGCGCTCAAATATGGTCTTCCAGAGGATGCCCGTTTAAATGTATTTTCTGTCTCTGGCCGCACATTATGTATCATGGCAACACATACAGAATGCGTGATCCTGTTAAAGTAGTAGATGAGATAGAGTATCTTTTGAAAGAATCAAAATTTAAATCAATCTATATAGATGACGACACTGCCAATGTCAGCAAGCAGTTCTTGGTCCGGATATGCCAAGAGATTAAAAGGAGAAATTTACGTTTTCCGTGGGCACTAATGGCCCGGCCGGACCTGATGGACAAAGAGCTTTTAACCCAATTGCGCAGTGCCGGGCTCTACAGCATTAAGTACGGAGTTGAGTCTGCTTCTCAAAAGATTCTGGGCAATGCCAATAAAAACATGAATCTAGGCTATGCGTTGGACATGATAAGGTTTACAAATTCTCTCGGCATTAAAACCCATCTGACATTCACATTTGGCTTGCCCGGAGAGACAAAAGAGTCTATCGAGAAAACCATCAGGCTCTCTCATCAACTAAACCCTTATTCTGTACAGTTCTCTATAACCACGCCTTTCCCCGGAACCAGCTATTTCGACTCTTTAAAAAGCTCCGGATGGAAGGAGCCTGATGACTGGAGCTCTTTTGACGGGCATAAAGCCGCAGTTGTAGAGATGGAAAATTTATCTTCTTCGGATTTGGAATCCTATCTCTCTAAAGCATATAAAATCTGGAATGAGGAAAAGAAGAAAGCTTTGATCAGTAAACATATCTCGGAAGAGATAAAATCTTTTTGGAACCACTCTAAACTTTACGGCCTGAAATCAGCTTTTCAAAAAAAGTCCGACTATCTAAACATAAAACGGCAAATATGCTCTGAGAACAGCGCCGCAGAGCTCTCTGAAAATAAAAACACACTGCTTAAAGGAATACTGCAAGGCAGCTCAGCTTATACCGGGCCAAAAACAGTTGTCATAGATATAACAAATAAATGCAATCTTAACTGTATAGGCTGCTGGCTTTATTCCCCCTATGCAGAAAAAAACACAGAAGAACTAAATCGCCACCTGGAAATAGATAAAATAAAAGACCTGGTAGACGACCTCCATAAAAACGGCGTGGAGGAAATACAGATATCCGGAGGCGGCGAACCATTGATGCATCCCAACTTTATAGAAATAATAAAGTACATCAAGGCAAAAAACATATCTACTCATCTTATAACAAATTTTTCTCTTTTCAACAAAGCCATTATAGATGAATTAATAAAGTGTAATCTGGACTATATAACAATAAGCCTCTGGGCAGCTGATGCTCAGACATATCTTAAAATTCACCCAAATTCTTCCCAAAAAACTTTTGAAAATATAATAAGCAACATCGAATATCTCGTTGAATCCCGCAACAAAGATAAGCCTTTGGTTAAAATATACAATGTTATATCGACTCTTAATTACAAGAGTTTGCCCCAGATGCTTGATTTCGCTCTTGGTTCCGGCGTGGATTACCTTGAATTTCAAATCATGGATACTATAAAAGGCAGGACCGATCATTTCGCTATTACTAAAAATGAAGCACTGGAAATAGAAAAGATGCTTGCAGATTTCAAAGATAGAAATGACTATGTACCTGACTTTATATCCGATGAAGATCTCTCTGCCTACGAATTAGAAGAACATAAAAAAGAACTGTCTGATTTTGGAAGGTTCACTAAAAAAATAAAGAAGGGTTTCTCTGTTTTAAACGGCGTAAGAGCGGCATCCTG
>JAQUNS010000171.1 GCA_028717465.1 Candidatus Omnitrophota bacterium | reverse complement strand
ACGACGCTCTTCCGATCTAAATTCCTTAACCCCGGCAGAGATCGCTATTGAAGAAGGATATTCTGAGGCGGTTGATATATTGAAGGAAGCATATAACGGCGCCGCGATTCTTCAAGATAACAAATAAAAAACATGAGATACTTTCGGTAAAGATTGGTAAATTAAATCGGGAGATAAAGTATGCGAATTAAATATGCGTGTAAAACGGTCAGTTTCTTTTTTATAATGCTGTCTTTGTTTTTCTTGGCATTAAGCGGTGCTGATGCTGCTTCTGATGTCTTGGCCCGAACGCCGGAGGATGCGATAGCTATTTTTGACGATGCCGTGACAGAAATGAATGAATCGGTTTTTGAAAAGATCTACTATGCCGGTGAAGACGCGGCGACCGGAGAGTTGATAAAAAAAGATTTTTTTGCCCGTGCGCGTTTTGCAAAGGAGTTAAATAAACTGCAGGGTAATCAACCGATGCAAAAGCTTGCCAACGGCGACATACAAACCGCGATAGAAAACTCGTTCGCGGATCGCGGTATAATGTATGTCGCGTTATTTCAATCAAACTCCTCATCCGATGTTATAAAAGAATCGATGAAAGCCATGCGCCTTTCGAGGACTCTTCCGTCGGAGAACAGAATTATTTTACTTCAACAACGGGGTGCGGAATGGTTTGTGGTGCATCCATATGTAGCGTGGAATACCGGTTTCAGCGACAGGGACAGGGCATTCCTCCAAGATAGAATTGATTGCTATAAGTATTTTCTATCTATTATGAGGGGCGGAAGTAAGACAGCGGCAGAAATAACGTCTGAGTATACGGAATATATAGCCGCACTCAAAACAACCCATAGAATCTCACCATACCAGTGGTAGGCATGGGCTTGGGAGGGATCTTATTTCGATGAGAGCTACGGTAATTTTTGGCTCGAATAGAAGGGAATTCAAACTTTTTAATATGGACGAAAGGATAAAAGAATGAACAATTTTCATAAAATTGCGTGTGGAATACTTAGTATATTTTCTTGATCACTTTAGGGTGTGATACTAAAGGCCAAAATATTAAAGCCAACTCAGTTCAGGTCGTAAAGAGTAGCGGCATCATGATATTTGGTGAGATAGCTTTTCAAGTAGGACCTGTCTTAAATCCAGAGGCTTCTTCTGGTGGGGAGGCCTTGGGGCCTGTTAAAGTTCTAATAGTGAGAGAAATAGCAGAAAAAGATCTGGCCTCTGCGAAAAAATATGGCCTTAAAACCGGCTGTGCATATCTGCAGAAAGGGCCCACTAAATATGAATATATCAAGAAAGTAGATACATGAACAAAGAAATAACCACAACTAAAATAGCTATTTTTCGGAAACGAGAGATTCGCAAGACCATTCATAACAGTGAATGGTGGTTTGTGGTTAATGATGTTGTGTCTGCGCTTACCGATTCGCCCAATGTCCAAGACTACATCAAAAAAATGCGTAAGCGAGATGATGAACTTAGCAAAGGGTGGGGACAATTTGTCACCCCCCTTTCCGTGAAAACATCTGGTGGTGAGCAAAAGCTTAATTGTGCTAATACAGAAGGCATCTTCCGTATTATCCAGTCCATTCCATCTCCAAAGGCCGAGCCGTTTAAACGTTGGCTGGCCCGGGTTGGTTATGAGCGGATTCAGGAGATCGAGAATCCAGAGCTTGCCACAAAGAGGACACGTGCATTATATAAGGCTAAGGGGTATAGCGATGAATGGATTGAGAAACGGATGAGGGGAATCGCTATCCGTGAAGAGCTAACCGACCAGTGGCAGAAGCGCGGCATTAAAGAGCAAAAGGAATATGAAATATTGACCGCTGAAATATCCAAAGCGACATTTGGCATGACTCCATCGGCTTACAAGAAACACAAGGGGCTTAAGCGCGAGAATCTGCGAGATCACATGACTGATCTGGAGCTTATCTTTTCAATGCTTGGCGAGGCATCAACGAAAGAGATAGCCGTCAATAAAAACGCTCAAGGATTTGTAGAAAATAAACAAGCCGCGCTTGAGGGAGGTGCTGTCGCAGGTAATGCGAGAAAAGAGCTTGAGTACAAGAGCGGCAAAAAAGTTATCAGTAAGGAAAATTATAAAAAACTGCCGCAAGATAAGAAATTATTGCAGTAACAATGTTGATGTTTAATAGAGGCATGAAAACGTAGCTTGAATTCTCCAAGTTTTATTTAGAAATTGGATTAGTTTTATGGAAAAAACTACTTCTAAAGAATTTGCGAAAGCATTGCTTTACGCTTTGAGCAAATTCACGAACAGTTTTTATGAAGGTTTTGGTCAGCGTGCCCAGTCCATGCTTGGTAATGAATTTGGTTACAAGGGATTTTCGATTCGGTCAAATTTCGATTATAGATTTTCAAATAAGAAAGATGTTGAAGATATCTCTAAGATGTTATCTGGGCTGATGAATTGTTGAGTAGTTTCTATCCGTAGTAGATCCAAACTATTTAATCAAAGGGCTCACTAAATGGCCGCGTTTATAGCATCATTCGTATTTGTAGTCTTAGCAGAGATGGGGGATAAGACACAGCTTTTGGCAATGGCCTTTGCGGCGCGGTATAGTGCGTATAAAGTACTTCTTGCTGTTTTTTTGGCAACTCTTCTCAATCATTCCCTCGCAGTAGGAGTAGGGCATTTTTTAACCACAGTTATCCCAATAAATATTATTTCCTTTATAGCAGCATTCTCATTTATTATTTTTGGTTTATGGACTCTTCGGGGAGACAAGCTTCATGGAGAAGATAAGAAAGAGGTGCGATTCGGCCCTGTGGTGACAGTAGGGATTGCATTTTTTCTTGCAGAGATGGGAGATAAAACACAGCTTGCCACAATAAGCCTTGCTGTTGAATACCAGAATATGATCAAAGTGCTTATGGGTACCACTTTGGGAATGGTTATAGCAGATGCTGTAGGTATTATTATAGGTATTGTGATGCGAAAACATATCCCTGAAAAGGCAATAAAATGGATATCTGCAATTATTTTTATATTATTCGGGC
>JAQUNS010000170.1 GCA_028717465.1 Candidatus Omnitrophota bacterium | reverse complement strand
AGCCGGCTCATGCGATAGGTTATCTGGTAAATAACAAAAGAGCATTCAGGCCAAAGGATTCGGTAATAGTATCTCTCTCCGGCAGAGGGGACAAGGATATTGACATCGTGATAGGAAGGCAAGATGACTTCTTTTGATAAAAAAATAGAAAAAATTGTATCAACAGGCAAAAAATTGTTTATACCATATTTGACATTTATGGATCCTGATATGGATTGTTTCCGGGCAATTTTGCAAACTTTGGCAAGTAAAGGCGCCGATGCAATTGAAATAGGGATACCATTTTCAGATCCTGCCTCAGACGGCCCTACAATTCAAAGGGCATCAGTTAGGGCACTGAAGAACGGAGCAACTCTAACCAAAGCATTATCTGAACTTAAAAGAATAAAAAGCTATATCGATATACCGATAATATTTATGAGTTACTATAATCCTATTTTTTCTATGGGAGATGATCAGTTTTTAAAAGTTTCTAGAAAAAATAAATTAGACGGCGTTGTCATTCCGGATTTACCTATCGAGGAGAGTGCTGCTTTTATAAAAAAAGCCCGGATTTTTGATATTTCCTGCATATCTCTTGTGGCACCTACCACCAATCTGGTTAGAATGCGTAAAATCAACAGGCTGTCGTCCGGTTTTATATATTATGTATCCACAGCAGGAGTTACCGGAACAAGAAAAAAATTATCCAACAATCTGTCTGTAAAGATAAAGCAGGCCAAAAGGTGCCTTAAAAAACCTCTCTGTGTCGGCTTCGGCATATCCAACCCTGGCCAAGTCAGACAGATAAAGAAGTCTGCAGACGGCGTTATTGTAGGAAGTGCTATAGTTAGTATTATTGAAAAAAATTTGCAATTAAAAAATAAAACTGTTTTGAAAATAGCAAAATTCGCACAAGAGATAATGAGCGCTTTGGATGAGTAGAGTTCTGGGGCTCGATTTAGGGGAAAGAAGGGTCGGAGTAGCCATCTCAGACCCCTTGGGAATTTTTGCTCAAGGTTTGGATATTTTAAATATACGCGGTAAATCCGACCTGTTAAATAAGCTGTCAAAATATTTCAACAGCTATGAGATAACAGAGGTCATTATAGGAAATCCTTTGGATAAAATGGGCCGAGATTCCCAAAAATCAATTGAGATTAGTAAGTTTTCAGAGCTTCTGCATTCTCATTACAATGTTAAAGTCAAGCTTTGGGACGAGAGATTTTCTACAAAAGAAGCGGAAAGATCTCTTCGCGAATTTAATAAGAAAAAATTTCAAAAACATGCAGACAAGGTTTCGGCGCAGATAATTTTACAATCATACCTGGAAAAAATTAGAGATGAAAAGTTCCTTTAAAATATTGAGGGTTTTCTCAATCGACATAGAGATCCATATCAGCTTTTTGGTCCTGCCGCTGTTCTTTTTCTTTCTCTATGGAATAAAAGGTATTTTTATAATAATAGCAATTTTTACCTGTGTAGCCGCCCATGAACTTACTCATAGCCTGGTAGCAAAAAGTTATAATATCAGAGTAGACAAGATAACTTTACTGCCTATAGGCGGCATAGCCACTATGCGTTCTGCGCCTCAAAACCCAAAACAGGAATTAGCTATCTCTATTTCCGGGCCTATCTTTAACATAGTTTTGGCTTTACTGTTATACCTGCCATTAAAATCTATTCTGGGCGCTGCAACGCTTATGCATCCTAATCCGAGAACATGGAGCGGAGCTATTGCTTATGCCTACTGGGTAAATCCTATACTGGCGGGATTTAATCTCCTGCCGGCATTCCCCATGGATGGAGGCAGAGTATTGCGCTCCCTATTAGCATTAAAATTATCATACAAAAAGGCTACCAAAATAGCTGTGGTTTTTGGTTATGTCTTTGCTGTCGTTTTTGCATTTATCGCGCTATCTACGCAACCACCCAACTTTTTACTTCTTCTGATAGCACTGTTTATTTTCAGCGCAGCATCTCAAGAACAGGCTACAGTAAGCTTGAGATCCACGCTGAATAAGATCAGAGTTAAAGATATACTTCCGGAAAGATTCGCTAATCTCAGGCTTCAAACACCCATAAGTGAGGCGGTAAGTACCATGCTGCATATTGCTCAAGAAGATTTTCCGGTTCTAGACGATAGCGGCAAGATGGCAGGTTTGTTAACGAGAGATAGAGTTGCTCTAGCGCTACAGAATAGAGAAGAGCTCAAAACAGCCTCAGATTTAATGATTAAAGAATTTCCCCAAACAACCAGCCAGGAAATGTTATCCAGTGTTTTTGTTAAAATACAGTCCGGCAATTTCAAAGCAATTCCGGTTATAGATAATGGCTTATTAAAAGGCATTGTAACATTAGAAGATATAAAGAGAGTATACGCTCTTTTTGCAAAAGAGAAAGGAAGGTAAACTGCTATGGCATACTATCCTGAAATTAAAATAGCCCCCTCAGTGCTTGCCGCTGATTATTCCAGGCTGGAGGATGATTTAAAAGACCTAGAGAAAAGAGGAATAGATTTTTTCCACATTGATATCATGGACGGCCATTTTGTGCCTAATATTACAATAGGGCCCCAAGTAGTCAAAGCAGTAAGGGGTATTACGGATTTAACTTTAGATGTACACCTGATGATAGAAGACCCCGATTTCTTTATGCTTAAGTTTATAGACGCAGGAGCCGATATAATAAATTTTCATGTCGAGCCTTTTATCGAAAATAACAAACTCAACCTGAAAAAACTGCTCAAAGTTTACAATAAATCCCAAGGGGTCCGTAAAGGCTTGACTATAAACCCTCCAACCAGCGCTGATTACTTCAAGGATATTCTTAGAGAGACTGATCTTGATTTTATATTAATAATGTCTGTTAATCCCGGTTTTGGAGGGCAGTCGTTTATGCCGGATGTTTTGGCTAAAGCAGAGAGGCTAAGAACATATTATGGCTTTAAAGGCGACATACAGATAGACGGCGGAATAAACCAGGAAACTTCAAAATATGCTTTAAAATCAGGCTGTAATATTCTGGTAGCAGGAACCTATATATTTAATTCTGAA
>JAQUNS010000169.1 GCA_028717465.1 Candidatus Omnitrophota bacterium | reverse complement strand
ACAGCCCAGTTTGTATTAGGGTAACTCTTTACTATCTCTTCGTAATAAACAACGGCGCTGGAATATTTTTTTTGTTTTTCATAAAACTTTGCCGTTTCATAGAGGCTCTCTGCTTTTCTCTCTTGAAGCCTGGCCAAAATCTCTTCGCCTTCCTCGGGCATATCTCCGTAAGAGGAGAGCTCTTTCAACCTTTGAATGGCAACCTCTGTACCTTCCTGAGAATAGGCCACCTTAGATTCTCTCTTGGAAGCAACCTGGGCAAGCTGTACTATGGCATCGCTTACCAGTTTAGATGTAGGATATCCCGTAATAAGGTTTTTAAAAGCTTCCTCGGCATTGGGATAATCCCCTATTCTTTTATAAACCAGACCCAGCTTATATTGCGCCGTAGGCGCATATTCACCGTAGGGCGAATTTTCGATAACTTTTTTAAATATCTCAATAGCCCTCATATTATCGTCCAAAAAAGACATCCTTTCGGATAAAACTCTATCGGCATTATTTCTGACAAAATAGAGATTTCCTATCTTGTATTCCAGAGCTATAACTTCGTCAACGCGTGCAGTATAGGGATAGGAATCTATTATTTTTTGATAGGCCGTAAATGCGTTATAATATTTGCCCAGCCTTTCGTAGGCCTGGCCTATATAAAACTGCGCTTCCGGAGCATATTTTGATTTGTCGTAATACCTGGCTAATTTCCTGAAAGATTCTATAGCCTGTTTAAAGTCGCCATCCTGGTACTGTTTATAGCCCAGATTAAACTGCTCTTCGGGAGTATCTCTTACATAATTCTTGGGATTGATCCATTTTCCTGTCTCCGGAGTCCAGATCCAGAAAGCAAAAGCGCTGCTTGACAAAAAACACAACAAAATAACAACAATATAAATTTTGAGGTATTTCATAGCAAAAATTCTAAATAAACGCTCTTCAAAAGTCAAATGCATAATATAAAACCTGCAAAAAGTAAATAGTAAACTGTGAACCGTGAAATATATAAATTATAAAACAAAAAACAAAATAAATATAAAAACAACACAACGCTAAAATAATAGCTTAAAGTATTTCATCTATAGCCAGCCGTCGTAAAACCTGTCTATATGATCTTTTATCTCTTTGCTTATATCGGTATGCCTGCGGCTGAAATCATCCTTGGAAAAGGAAAATTTATACCCTGAGATGTAACTTACTATAATTTCATAAGCCCAGGATATCTCTCTAAATCTTTCGATAGCCTGCTCTCTGTTTACGCCTTCTGCCACATCGGGGTGGCTGTCTTTGGCCAGCTTACGAAAAGCAGATTTTACTTCATCTAAAGTAACTTCTTTATTCAACTTTAGAATCTTTCTGGCCTTCTCTAAATCTTCAAACTTCATAACCACAATATCCTGCTGAGAATTCCGCCGACTAACAACGTTGTCAAAACCATAATCAAGGCTGACTTCAGCATATCTTTTAAGCCCAGCTCTTTGACTAAAACCATAAAGGTGGCAAAACAGGGAAAATATATCGCAAGTATTATGCAGCCAACTGTTAGCTGCTTTAAGGTAAGGTCCATAGGGCCTAACATTCCTACGGCCACGTCTTTCCTTAAAAATCCTATCAGCAGCGCCGATATTGCTTCAGGCGGCAGGCCCCAGGCATGTTTTAAAACCGGAGAAAACAACCTAGATAATATATCGATAATTCCGATAGTGTAAAAAATGCTCACAAGTAAAACGCCCAATAAAACATAGGGCACGGCTTCGGTCAGAAATCCGGAAATTCTCATGAATAATTTCTTTAAAACAGACTTTATTTGAGGTTTTCTGTAGGGGGGGATCTCCAGCATGAGAGGCATGCTCTCGCCTTTGACAACCTTGTTTAGCACTAAACCTATGGCAAACCAGATCAAGGCAAGCGTAACAAAGACTACAATAACTGCCTGCATACTCCGCGAGCCAAGAAGCCCGACAATTACTGCAATCTGAGCCATGCAAGGCACCGCAATGCTAAGCAGGGTTGCAGCGATAAACTTCTCTCTTCTGCTTTCCAATAGGCGTGTCGAAAGAGCCCCGGGCACGTTGCATCCTAAACCTAACACCATTCCTATGGCAGCATAGCCGTGAAGCCCTACTTTATGCATAATATTATCGACCAAAACAGCAAAACGCGGCAGGTAGCCAAAATCTTCCATAAGTCCTAAAACAAAATAGAAGCTTAAGATATAGGGAAAAACAACAGCAAGAGGGACATATAACCCCGTAGTCAATACGCCGAAAGAAAGCCCAAAATCAATTTTACCTTCGATCAGGTTGCCTATAACAAGATGGTGGATAAATTCCGAATTTTGCAGCACAGCGCTGAGTTTTTCCATTACAGGCAGCCAGTATTTTTCAAATAAAGGATCCAATATATAGCTTATTAGGCTTTCACCTATAATCCTGATGATAAAAAACGATAAAGATAAAACTATTAAACCAATCAAAATGCCGCTCAGGGGCCTTATGCTTAAACCCTCAAGTATCTCAAGAAAAGTATGGTGCCTATGGGAAAGAACCTGGACTTCAGAGACAATTCTTCCTATCCTCTCCCAGCGCTGAGTGCTGGAAGTATCTGCCGGCTCTCTCTCTTTGACGGTCTTCAGGCGCAAAACCAGCTCTCTTATGCCCTCTCCGCTCAACCCGCAGGTAGGCACAACCGGGACTCCTAAAATATTTTCCAGCTTTTTAACATCTATGTTTATGCCGCGGTGTTTTGTCTCATCCCAGATATTTAAAGCAACCAGAATAGCAAAGCCCCTCTCTATCAATTCCAGAGTAAGATAAAGATTGCGCTCTAAATTGGTCGCATCAACGACATTAATAATAATGCTCTCTTTATCCAGCATCTCAACCGCAACCTCTTCGGCTCTGCAGCTCGGCTTTAAGCTGTAGGTGCCGGGAACATCTATAAGCTCTACCGATTCCCCCAGCAGCCTGCTTCTGCCTTTGGTATATTCCACAGTAGAGCCCGGATAATTGGATATCTCTACCCGCGCTCCGGTAAGACGGTTAAA
>JAQUNS010000168.1 GCA_028717465.1 Candidatus Omnitrophota bacterium | reverse complement strand
CTGGAACGTACCCTTATCGGTTTATCGTCTACCCGGATAAAGGCATTCATAGGTGCGCCCATTCTGGCAGCGCCAAAATGCGGGAAAGCATAAGCAAATTTGTTGTGCTTAAAATAGGCGTTGCCTAAAATAACAGCCGTAGTAATAGCACCCTGGCCTGCCCGGGCATAAACCGTAATCTCTTTCATGTTGACCTCCAATAATGACGATTACACAGATTTATAAAACCGATTACACAGATTGTCTAATTTTGAAGCTAGCATACAAATAATTAACTTGCTGTATTTTATAATATTTTAATCTGCGCAATCTGCTGTTTAATCGATGTAGTCATTTAAATTTTATATAGGCTAATCGGCACCGTCAAAATTTGCGTCCACCAGATCTTGCGGAACTAAATCCTGGATTTTTTTGCTGACACTTTTGAGTTTAATAAATTTATCCACTGCTTTTTTTGTGTTTTTTATCTTAAGCTGCTGAAAAAGAAAATCAAACTCCTCTTCCAGCTTAGACGCTATGCTGTTTTTAACATCGCCCTCTAAGCAGTATATCTTGTGCTTGAATTCACCCAGCGCCTGCTTTCTCATTTTGTACAAAAATTGCTCTTCTGTCTGGCCGCCTTTCCACTCCGATTTAAAGTTGTCTTTCAGCCAACCGTATATCTCATCCCGCAAATCCTGCGGCATATTGTCATAGATAATATTCTGGAATTGCGTAGCCAGGTGAATCTCTGCGGCTGTTGTCTGGGGGAATTTATTAAAAGCTTCTTTAGGCAGTGTCGAGGCGCCGTGCTGCACTGCTCCGGCCATCTCGTAGTGAGCTCGCGAAATCTCAGACAGGCTGCCTAAAGCATCAAAGTCCACTTTTACTTCGGCAACGCTCCCGTCAGGTAAAACAACGCCGCCGTGAGTAGTCCCGGTCTGGATGCTTATTTTGCTTATGCCTTCGTATCTGCCTCCTAAAAGCTTCAGATAGCCTTTCATAAATGCATGGAGGTCTTCGGGTGTTGAGTTTTTGCTGCCAACCTCGCCTATCTCCCCGCCTATAGATATGGTTATGCCTTTCTCCTCATGTGATCTTATATATTTAGTCAGCTCCGAAGTAACCCAGCAGTTATTGTACTGCTGCTCATCCAGAGAGTTTTTGGACAGGTCGACTAAAGTAGAGGCATCTATGTCTATATTGTAGAAACCTCCGTGCATAGCCTCTGTAATGAGTTTCTTTATGTCGTCCATTGCAGCATTTTTATCTTTATTGAAATCGCTCAGCTTTATCTGGAAATGATCTCCCTGGATAAATACAGGCCCGCGGTAACCTTCCTTTATGCCTGCGGCTAAACATACTGCCGTGTATTCCAGGGGCCTTTGATCGGTATATCCCATCTCGGACCTGGCAATCTCGAATATAAACGCTCCGGCATTTATCTTTTTGGCCGCCCGAAAAATAGCTCTGGCAGAATCATAAGTCAACGCACGCAGATTCATGGCAGGCACTGTAAATCCGGACGCTTCGCCCCTGCCCATAGCCCTATAAAGGTCATGTATCGACGCCGGGCATATCCCGATCTGGCGGGCTGCCTCCCAGATAATCCAGGCGTATACAGATTTTTTCTTTAAATCCTTTTGGAATACAATATGTTCCACCAGCCTGTCTATGCCTTCGCTAGCAAAAAGACCGCTGTTTTCAATGCTAACTTCTGAGCCCGCAACCTTAATTCCGGCAATATCAAGTTTTGTAACATCCATGCTAAACCTCCGATACTGTTATTAAATTAGTTTTGCTAACTTCAGTATTTTTGGAACCGATTCGGCCTTGCCCAGAGTCATGATATGGACGCCGTGGGATACTTTTTTTAATTCTACCACCAACCTGGCTGCTATTTCAACGCCTTTTTCGATTTCGTTTTTAGAAGACCTGAGCTCTTTTATAATTTCATCCGGAATATTGATCCCGCTGACGTTGGCGTTCATATATTCGGCCATCTTGGCAGATTTAAGCACAACGATACCTGCAATAAGATAGGCTTTTTTATCTTTAAATTTTTCATAAAAATTTCTAAAGCTATCAGGCTGGTATATTGCCTGGGACTGTAAAAATTGAGCGCCGGCTTTAATCTTCTTTTCGGTCTTTGCTATCTCCAGCTCTATGGGTGAGGCCTGGGGAAAGCAGGCCGCCCCGATAAAAATATCCGTGCTTTTGTTAAGTTTTTTCCCGGCTGCGTCAAAACCGCTGTTTAACTTTTTAACTATATCTATAAGCTGCACCGAATCTATGTCAAAGACCGGCTTAGCCTGAGGATGGTCGCCGCTATCAATAGCATCGCCGGTAAGGCAAAGCAAATTTTTAACTCCGGCTATAGATGCGCCCAGAATCTCAGACTGAATAGCTATGCGGTTTCTGTCTCTTGTAGTTATCTGAAATATCGGTTCCAGCCCGTTTTTAATCAAAACATCGGCTATAGCAAGCCCGGATGCCCTCATAACAGAGCTCTGATTATCGGTAATATTGACTGCGTTGACACAGCCTTTATATACCTCTATCTCTTTCAGAAGCTCAGAGATATCTGTGCCTTTAGGCGGCGCTACCTCGGCAGTAACGACAAAATCCCCTCTCTCTAAAGATGCTTTTAATCTGCTCATCTTGTTTAATCTGTTATAGTAACAGAGGCCGGCAATGAAAAGCTACAGCTTGCGCAGCCTCTCCCAGTCTATATTATAGGTATTTGCTAGCTCTTTAAGTTCCGGTGTCGGCTCGAGTTCGCTTCTGACAAGAGCCGCAATATTATTTTGTACAATGTACCTGTAATAGTCAATGTTTAAGTTGCGCATCTCCCTGTCGAACCTGGTCAAAACCGCTACATCACCGGAGTAAGGGTTCTGCACAACAACAGCTGAAATATCCTCGGCAATAACCGTGGCAATTCTATTAATCTCCTCCATGTTCATGTCCAGGCGCATCTTGTTAATTTTAAAGAAGCAGTCCTTGATAGAATCAATCCATTTAAAATCTCTCTCTTTGCTAAAGTTCCTTAAATCCTCTTTTATTTTGT
>JAQUNS010000167.1 GCA_028717465.1 Candidatus Omnitrophota bacterium | reverse complement strand
CTCCTGTATTCAAATCCTTGCCTTCGAGTAGATGCCTGGGCATAACAGGCATTCCCCAGCTGCTTAATGCCGGAGCAAAAGGCTCCTTATACCTGACCTCTAATGTATAATCATCTATTGCCTTAAGCGACGCTATCCTTTCAAAGTCGCCGCTGTAAGGAGTCCTGACTTTTGGATCAACTAGACTCTTGTAGGTGAATTCAACATCCTCTGCCGTGAATTTATGTCCATCATGCCAACGGACATTATCCCTTAGATGAAAGATTATCACTAAACCGCCTTCTTTTATCTCCCAGCTTTTAGCAAGATCGCCGGTAATATTGATATCTTTGTCGTATTTTACCAGTCCGTTAAAAACCATACCGACTAACCCGGACGAAGCAGAATCAGAAGCCAGTATGGGAACAAGGGTACGCGCATCAGCAATTGAAGCAACAATTATGGCATCTCCGTAGTCTTTGGCAAAACCGCTTAATGAAAGAATAAAAAAGGCTACTGTTAAAATCAGTAGCCTTAATCTTAGACTGCAAATTAAAAACATAAAATTTTTTTAATTCTTGGTCTCTGGAGAACTTTCCTTTGACGATACTCCTTGCGCCTGCCCGTTATCCTGAACTTTTGTTTTAGGATCCATGTCTTTCTTTTCGCTTGACGGCTGGTCCTTTTTGCCTTCCTCGACAAGAGGCAGGCCCTTAGAGTCCCCAGCGGCGTTATAATTACGCATAAGCGATTTGCTCTGTTTTATAGATAAAAAAGCCAGGGTAATAGATGTAAGGAAAAAGAGCACCGATAATACAAAAGTAGCTCGGGTAAGAAATGAACTCGTTTTTGTTCCTAATACCGACTCTACTCCGGAAAGACTTTCTACCAACCCTCCGCCTCTTCCTCTTTGTATAAGCACCACGCCTATTAGCCCCAGACAAACAATAATATGTATTATAACCACAAAAATCATCATTTCGATACCTCGCATGCTTTTTTAACTATCTGAGAGAAACTCTCTATTTTCAGGCTTGCCCCTCCGACAAGCGCTCCGTCGATATCCCTTTGTTTCATTAATTCAACTATGTTATCGGGTTTTACGCTTCCCCCATACTGAATCCTGATACTCTCTGAAATATCGGTATTGAACATTTTTTTCAATAACCCGCGTATGTATGCATGTGCACTCTGTGCCTCTTGGGGTGTTGCAGTCTTACCTGTGCCTATTGCCCAAACAGGCTCGTATGCTATTATAATCTTTGACGCCTCTTCTTCCAGTATGCCATCCAAGCCATTCAAAACATGATCTTCTAGCACCTGGAATGTCTTATCTTCTTCTCTCTGGCTCAAGGTTTCTCCTATGCATACTATAGGAGTAAGACCATTTCTTAAAACCGCCTTGAGCTTTTTATTAACTGTTGTATTTGTCTCTGAAAAATGCTGTCTTCTTTCAGAGTGCCCTATAATAATAAAAGAACACCCGGTATCCTTAAGCATGCCGGGAGATACCTCTCCGGTGAACGCCCCCTCCTCTTCCCAATAGACATCCTGAGCCCCCAAAAGAATATTTGATTCGGATATTACCTCAGAAACATCCCTTAAGGCTGTAAAAGGCGGGCATAAAACCGTATCTATTCTTTCATCCCCAAGATTAAAGAGTTCCCTTTTAATGCCGTTGGCCAATTCAATCGCCTCGGCTATATTTTTATACATCTTCCAATTTCCGGCAATGATCGTCTTTCTCATTTCTTATCAGTCAATGCTGCTATTCCTGGCAATGTTCTTCCTTCCAGAAATTCAAGGCTGGCGCCTCCGCCCGTAGAAATATGAGTCATTTTATCCTCAAGCTTGAATTTAGCTATCGCGGCAGCCGTATCTCCCCCGCCTATAATACTTGTACAATTAAGGTTACCTATAAACTCTGCGATTTCTTTTGTCCCTTTGCTGAAAGAATCGGTCTCAAAGATACCTAATGGCCCGTTCCAGACTATAGTCTTTGCCCCTTTTAATTTTCCCTCAAATAAACCAACAGTCTTTGGGCCGATGTCCACAGCCATCTTGCCGTCAGGGATCTCTCTGTCGCAAATCTTTATATCGGCATCATTATCTATATTACCAACTATCACATGATCAATCGGCAAGACTATCTCTTTATTCAGATTTTTGGCTTTATCTAAAATATTCTTGGCCAAGCCTATCTTATCCTTCTCAAGCCTGGAGTTGCCTATAGCCAAACCCTGCGCCTTTAAGAATGTATATGCCATACCACCACCTACCAATATGCAATCGCATTTAGGCAGAAGGTTCTCTATGATTCCGATCTTATCCGAAACCTTTGCGCCACCCAGAATCAACATAAAAGGCCTGACCGGATTCTGCACCGCCTCGCCTAAATATCTTATCTCTTTCTCCAGCAGTAATCCGGCTGCGGATTTTATATAATGCGCAACTCCTTCTGTAGAGGCATGCGCGCGATGCGCAGTACCAAAGGCATCATTAATAAAGAAGTCGGCTAAGGACGCCAGCTTTTTTGAAAACTCAGGATCATTGTTTTCTTCTTCCGCGTAAAAACGCAGGTTTTCAAGGAGGATAATCCGCTCTTTGGCAGCCCGTACATCATCTTTAATCTTCTCGCCTACGCAATCAGCAAGGAATTTTACGGGTTCATTAAGCAGCTCCTGCAGCCTCTTTGCCACCGGCTTGAGGCTGTATTTATCTACTACTTTACCATCCGGCCTGCCCAGATGGCTTATTAATATCAGCTTACCTACAGAATTATCCAAAATATACCTTACGGTCGTTAGGGTTGCCCTTATGCGCGTATCATCGGTTATATTTAACTCTTTATCCTGAGGGACGTTAAAATCTGCCCTCATTAGCAAGGTTTTGCCTTTTATTTCGATGTCTCTTATGCTCAGCTTAGCCACAAAAAAAACCTCCTTTTTCAGATGAAGTAATAATATATATTAATATGCTATTTTTGTCAAAGGTTTTTCGGAAGGCCTATTCTCTTAATCTCATCTTTAAACTATTTAATGCTAATAATATTATGCTGCTTATCTTGAATA
>JAQUNS010000166.1 GCA_028717465.1 Candidatus Omnitrophota bacterium | reverse complement strand
TTTTTATTCTGTTTTTTTGTTTTAGGTCTTCTTACTCCTCAAATAATAATATAAGAGTAGCCGTAAAAAAAGACCTAGAAAAATTTAATTTAGCTGTAAAAGGAAATTATTATATTCAGGAACCTTTCAAGGAGGATATTTTAGATACAGGTAGAAATATAAAAGCCGATATTTTTATAGATAGAGAAAGCATTGTTATGTCGGGCAGGTATTACAAATTTAACGCCATTGATATTACACCTATAAAAGACGGAGCTGTTTACATAGAGTCCAGGCCCTACAGGGGTAAAATCAGGATTATAAAAGACGCCGGCAAATTAACAGTTGTAAATATAGTACCGCTTGAGGATTATTTAAAAGGAGTCTTAGAGTATGAAGTTTCGCATTGGTGGCCAGCCGAAGCTCTAAAATCTCAGGCCGTCGCTGCCCGCAGTTATGCTTTATATATGAAAAATGTTAACAAGAGAAAAGATTACGATTTAAGGTCCGATGCGTTATCGCAGGTTTATGGCGGCAGATTAGGCGAGCGCTGGCGCATCAACAGGGCTGTTTCTGCCACAAAAGGTATGGTATTGACTTACAATGGCAAGGTTTTGCCGGCTTTTTACCACTCTACCTGCGGCGGCAATACCGATAACGCTAAGCACATTTGGAATATCAACATAGAGCCGCTTAAAGGGGTTAGCTGTAATTTTTGCCGCAATTCCAGGCATTACCGCTGGCATAAATCTGTCGATATAGCTGACTTTAATAATATTTTCAGTCGTTCCGGTTATAGCTGGAGCTCTATAGAGACCGTCTATGTTAAAGAAAATTTTAATAACGGATATACAAAAGAGATAGGGGTGTTGGCTGATAATCAGGAGCATATTTTTTCAGGTAAAGATTTCAGGAATATTTTGGGCGCAAGTATTATAAGAAGCAGGCGTTTTGATATTGATAAATCAGGCAATCTTATTAATATTACCGGCTATGGCTGGGGGCATGGTATTGGCTTATGCCAGTGGGGCTCTTACGGTATGGCCAGAAGAGGCTATAAGTACAATCAGATTTTAAGCCATTATTATCCTAAATCTGAGCTTAAAAAGATATTAACAGAACCCTAAGTTCCGCTGCGTCGGCGGAACTTTTAGGGGTTTGGCGCTTAATTTATGATACAGAATAAATTAGAAGATTTTGACTATAATCTGCCCAAAGAGCTGATTGCATATTATCCGGCAGATGCAAGAGAAAAATCCCGCCTTTTGGTTTTAAACCGCAAAGATAAAACTATAAATTCTGGGCATTTTGAAGATGTTATCAGCTTTTTAAGAAAAGGCGATGTTTTAGTCAGGAACATATCTAAAGTTATTCCGGCCAGGCTCTATGCTAAGCGTAAAACAGGAGGCAGAGTTGAGATTCTATTCTTAAATTTGCCGGATTCTTTAGAAGCAGCTGTTTTGCTTAAAACAAGAGGCAGGCTTACAATTAATGAACAAATTATTCTTCCCGGCGGCAGTAGTGCCGAGTACCTAGGAGCAAAAGACGGGTTTAAAACATTGAAATTTTCTGAAATCCCGGATATTGGTTATCTCATAAAATACGGCCAGATGCCCTTGCCTCCTTACATTAAAAGAAGTTCTGTTGAGCTAGATAAAGAGAGATACCAGACTGTTTACGCTAAAGAGCCCGGTTCAGTAGCAGCGCCTACTGCCGGGCTTCATTTCAGCCGGGGGCTCATAGACAATATCAAATCAAAAGGTATAGAGATTTTAGATGTTATACTCCATATCGGTTATGCAACGTTTAAACCTTTAACAAATGCCGAGATAGAGCAGGGCAAACTCCAGGCCGAATATTTCGAGATACCTAAATCTTCGGCAGATAGGATAAATAAAGCCAAAAAAGAACAGAGAAGGGTTATAGCGATCGGAACCACTACGGTGAGGGCGCTGGAGTCGCAGGCATATTCAGAAAAACAAGGGTCAAGGGTCAAGGGTCAAGGGTCAAAAGGTAAGAGGCAGGTGGTGATGGTCGAGAAAGGCAAAGGTCAGACGGATTTATTTATTCGGCCGGGATATAGATTTAAAATTGTAGATGGGCTGATAACCAATTTCCACCTTCCCCGCACAAGCTTATTATTTTTAGTCTCTGCTTTTTGCGGCAGAGATTTTATGCTCTCGGCCTATAAGTATGCCGTAGATAACAAGTTCAGGTTTTACTCATATGGCGATGCTATGTTTATCGAATAATCTGCTCAAATGAAGATGAAAAATATTGATTTTTATGTTAAACTCTGTAAAATTTAATAGCGTTATTTAGGTAAAATATATTTAGCAATTAAAAAATGCCGAGATAGCTCAATGGCAGAGCGGCTGATTTGTAATCAGCTGGTTAGCGGTTCAAGTCCGCTTCTCGGCTTTTAAAATAATTGCAAAGATATTTAGTTGTTAATATACTGTATGCTAAGATTAAGCTAGGATTAAAATTATTTTGAGGTGTTTTGATATTTGTTATTATTATCGGGCAGGTACCCAAGTGGACAACGGGGGCAGACTGTAAATCTGTTGCCAATGGCTTCGGAGGTTCAAATCCTTCCCTGCCCACCATTATTAAATAAGCCATAGACCAATAGGGTTCAGAGTTCAGGGGGTAGGGTTTAGAACCCAATTTTTATTGATAGCTCACCTTGCTACTTATTTTGCTTATATAATATATTATTTACTTCTTGATAAAATTAATATTCAGAGATTATGTGGGTAGTACTGTATGCAATTTGTTCATTTTCTTTATTTTGGTTTTTATTCTCCTGCACCCTTACCCCTATACCCTTGACCCTAGCGTTATTTTTTCTATCTAATTGAAGTAATTAAAGAAGTCTGGTACTATTTTCCCTATGAAAGAAGAGCTAAAGATAGCGTTAGATGCAATAAAAAAAGACTACGAATCTATATCCGAAAAGCTTACCCAGCTTGAGGTTGTCTCTAACTATGAAACCTGCCAGGAGTATTCTAAGAAAAAGGCCCTCTATCAGCCTGCGATAGATATGGCTCAAAGGATAGAAAAAAAAGAGCAGG
>JAQUNS010000165.1 GCA_028717465.1 Candidatus Omnitrophota bacterium | reverse complement strand
GTTTTTGACAGCAATCTTATTTTAAGCGGTATATATAGCCCTCAGAGTGATGAAGAGGGCAGGCGTGTTATAAGCAGGGATTCTGGATTATTGGGCGTACCTGTTGCGGTGGAATCAGAGATGGGTATAGTATCCCCTGCAGTGGTCGATGATTTTTTGGCCGGCTATATAGAATATCAGGATCAAAACAACACCCTGGATTATGCCATGCTGTTGCTTACGGGCTTGGCAAGGATTAAAATAGTTAAAGACTTGCCTGCTTCAGGTACAATAGATGATTTTAACAATCCCTGTACAATATCTGCCGACTCTATTACTATTAGGAGCAACTTTGTAGATGGCTGGTTAGGAGCTCAAGATCAGGAAAAAGAGAAATATTATCAGCAATTTAGCCAGTGGCTCCTGTACAGGCAATACGCTCATGCTTATGATTTAGCAGAAAGAAAAGCACAGATTTTGCCGTTGTTTCCGATCCAGACAGAACCTGGCTCTGTATGGTTTTACAGTCGGTTAAGAATAATAGACCTTAATTTTGAAAGTTGGACCAGGAAATTTGAAGATAGAGTAAAAGCTCTCTGGAAAGCAGTGTCAGTGCAGAACCCCGACGGTTTGGTCATAAACAGCGAAGATTATTTATCTATTTTTTGGAGAGATGGGCGCAGCAGCGGACCGCAACATGGCTATCTAGACCCCAACGCATTATTGATAGGTTATCTTTTAGCAGGAAGGCCTGACTTAACTACTTTGAGTGATTTCGCTTTATATGTCAGGTTGGCCGGTGATGACGGTTTTGCAAATATGCCGTTTGAAAACGAACTTGTTAGAGCGCTCAATCCTGCAGACGGCCATTATGACGATGTTCATTCCGGCGGTTATGACGCCAGATATCTTATCAAAACAATGTTGACCTTTGATCTAGGAATGACAGCCTTAAACATAACACCTCACACAAGTCCTGATTTTAAATCGTTTTTTAGCTGGTTTGAGCTAAATGTTGTAGGCGTAGATAGTCTAGATAATTTTTCTCTTGAGAAGTTCAACATTTTATTGAACATCTATAATTCGGTTAAGCAATATCAGTTTAGAATTCAGAATGACCCTTCTAATCCCGATTCTCTTTCTGTTCTAACTATTCCAAACGATTCTTTGATCACTAAGTTTTTAAAGCACTATAGCTGGGTAGAGAGTTTCCAAACTAGCATGCTTGGGCAGTTAAAGCTAATTCTCCCGGATGAAAGCATACCGGATGATTTGGCACTCGGGGCAGATTTTCCGGCTATTTTTAGCCACGAATTCTGGCCAGAAGTATTTAGCCCTATGCAATTAGCTCTAGCTACCTTGACTCGGTATCATAAAACTATCAACGAAGATAATTTTTATTGGATTGGCCAGCCTGAGGATGAGAGTTTTAAGCGAATTAATAGTTTGTATGCCGATCGTCGTCTTGATATTTACTCGCCTCCACTACATGGAAGATCCGATCAAGCAATTACTAGGAGTATATGGTTAAGCTTAGGCTCATACGATGAGAGAGTAGGAGGTAGTTTTGTGACAGAGTTTTTATTTCCATTTGTTAGTGGCAGCGTACTAAATCATCCTGAAATACCGTATTTTAAAGTGGTTCTGCCGGATTCTTATAGCAGCACCAGCGCCCAGATTAAATACTATATTAAGAATCCGGAATCTGGTCATACCATGACCGTCATTATAGATTTTAATGTCAGAGCTTGTGCACCCTATGAATTAAATACAGGAGCCGGTATTATTATTTTTTCAATGCCGATAATCTATGAGATTAATGGCGTTACTATCAGTCCGGAGTTTGTGCCATGAAAGCAATGAAATACCTGTCAATTTTGGCGGTTATGTTATTTGTGACTTCGGCATATGCCGCAGATTTAATTGTTGTTTTCAAATCCGGCTCAACGCCCGAACAAGCTGAAGAGATACTGCTTAAATATGGCTTTACAGCGCTATCCTTATCCACCTATAAGGCAGGTCGAGACTATACTGTTGCCGTTGAATATCAAAAAGAAGAACAGTTCTCTGCGGATCTGGATAACCTTAGAAGCGAAGATAGTGTAGAAAGAATATTTTTAGACATCGGCATGAAATTAAATTCCGATGCTGTATCTTACCAGGATTTACTAGACAGTGTAAGGCAGAAAAACATGAGCCTGGGGAGTTATTCAGCTTATTTTCTACCGCCCTATGATTTAGATCCGGTAAAATTTTTGGCCGACCTATCAAGATATTCAACTGATTTTGCCAAGCTAGAAGAGGCGGGAAATTATTTAAACAAATTTCCCAGGCAGTCTGATGCTACTGTTGTCTATATCGACAGCGGCCTATCGAGTTCCCTGTCCGGTTTATTGGCAGAGCAGGGCAACTTAGTCATCCCTGACGGAGTTGAGATTTTAGAAGATTCAGTAGGGCACGGCACTAAACTGGCTTCTCTGGGGCTGGCATACGATCTGGACATTCAGTTCATCTCCTTAAAAGCAATAAAACCAGATGGCACAATAGGAGCTCTATTATTTGAGGCAGCATTAGACAAGTTAATTGAATTGACCGATGGCTCAGAAGGCGAGCCTGTTTTATCGGGCAGGGTGGTGGTCAATATGAGTTTTTCAATCTCTGCTTCTAACTACATTGGTCAAGCAAAAGGATGGTTGATCGCTCGAGGATATTCAGAACAGTCAGCCGCAACAGAAGCACAAAATATGTGGTCGAGTTTTAAGGAAGAATATCGGGAAAAAATAGCGATTCTTTCTGAAAGAGGAGTTGTGTTTGTTGCCTCTACAAGTCAAGTTGAAAGTGAAAATAACGGTGAAGAGCTTTTTCCTTCTTTGTACAATGAGGTTATATCTGTCGGCAGGACTCAGTTTGAGGGCAGAGAACAGCATTGCGATATTCTTGCACCTGACAGGATGTTTGCCCTGGATCAGAACTTAAATGTAGTTGTAGCAGAAGGCGTATCTTTTGGAGCAGGCCTGGTCTCAGCATTCATAAGCCAGATTTTAGGCGTAAACCCTAACCTGACAACAGATGAAATCAGGGCAATTTTGCGCTACAGTGATTTTGCA
>JAQUNS010000164.1 GCA_028717465.1 Candidatus Omnitrophota bacterium | reverse complement strand
TATTAAGGCTATATCCATAACCCGTTCTTCTGCAGGGCTGGGCACCCGGCCTGTTATCATATATATAAGGTTGGCAGCATGGCTTAATTTAGGGTTGGGATTGATAGAAAAAACATTCTCTCTGAATCTGGCAACAGCCCCAACGACAGTAGAGACCCCCGCAATTAAGTCTATGTAGGCATTCTCAGCCATGGGGCCATAAAGATTCTCCTCGCCAAATATGCTTTTCTCAGGCTTGGCTTTCTTAAACTCGTATATAGCATGGCGCTCCCCTGTCGGATATGTCTCCATAGGTATAGAGTCTTCATCAGAGCTTATGGCAGTTTTGACGTCCGGCCTGTGCTCATATCTGTCCGCAAAAGTACGTTCATGGCGCATAAAATTTGTGCCTATACGCAATGCCGCCATAGCACTTATGTCCTTAAGGGGGAAACTCATTAAAAGATTTATAGTCTGAGGCAAGGGCCTGGCTTTAATCAGATTTTTCTTGAAACTGTTTAACTGCGCAAGAGAGGGCATTTCACCGTATAAAAGCAGGTAAGATACCTCCTCGAATGTAGAATATATACAAAGATCGAATATATTATAACCTCTGTAGATAAGTTCGCCCTCTGCGCCGTTAACATATCCAATCTCGCTCTCACAAGCTATGGCGCCCTCTAAACCGGGCCCGACAGTACATTCAATGGGCCATTTTACAGGGCCTGTAAATGCCGGTTTTATATCTTTTTTCTTAGAACTGTAGGCTTCTTTCTTGGCTTGTAATACTAAATTTGTAATCTCTTTTGTCTCTTTGCGTACCATGGTGCCTCCTTATTTTTTAAAGTCCTCGTATTGTATATATCATATAAATTTTTTTCAAGCCCTATAATTACTGTTACAATAAGCTTATTATACGCGTGCTATTAATAAAAAATATCCTAAAAAATCTATTGAGGAAATTTGAATTATTCAGAGATTGATAAATTGCTTATATCCATGCCAAACTCCCGGGCTAAGCTCAAAAGTTCCGCTATTATCTGGTCATCATCTACGCCTGCCTGAATTTTGCTGTAAACCAATTCTACTAATCTTCGGTTGTGCGATGATATTTTTAAATATTCTTCATCAACTAAACCGTTTTCTATTAGCTTAAACCTTTCTAATCTGGGGTTAACAACAGATTGATAAAACAAAACAGTCTCGGCTATCTGTCTCAAAGTGCTTTTGGCCAGAGGAATACAGGCAAGCCGTTCCCCTGCTAAGGCAACAGCGAGATCGTAACCTTTATTTATTAAAAAAATAAAAGCTTCATCAGGATCTGAAATATTTTCAATATCTTCTAAGTCCTGGCTGCTAACTCCTGAGTTGCTGAGGTATTCTTCCAGCGCAGAAACGTCAAATTTAAATTCCGCCCTCAAGCCTGCAATCCTGCCAACATAATTTCTCTCAAATCCGCCTATGTCGCCTGTTCCAAGTATCATCGCGCCGTAAGAGGCCGCTCTTATCATCTCTAAGTGTTCGATATTTTCAAAATCAAATTCGGAAAACAATCCTATCAACTCTTCCTTTATTACAATGTCTAAATCGTCTAACTTCTCGCCTTCGATCAGCTTTTCGATAACACCGTGCCTTATCATGATAATATCAGCAGGCACAGCAAGATCGGTGCCTTTAATCATATAGTTCACCATTTGAACACTTTTACTGTCCAAGCCAAGCTCTCTGCTGTGGCGGGCAACATAATACTGGGAGAGCTCTTCATGTGAAATAGAAAGAGTACCGTATTCACCTTCTAAGTAATACCCGGCATCGTGCAGCCAGGCGGCAATTACAACAAGTTCGACAAAATCAGGAGCATTGGCCATGCCTCTAGACTGTATTCTGCTGGCTACTGC
Organism: Candidatus Omnitrophota bacterium; assembly: GCA_028717465.1. GTDB lineage: Bacteria > Omnitrophota > Gorgyraeia > Kaelpiales > Kaelpiaceae > Kaelpia. The sequence continues at coordinate 1,209 of JAQUNS010000164.1, read as the reverse complement.
TTGAGCAAATTCCGCTAAAGTTTCTGCATGCATCCTGCCATGGTATTTTACAGCTTCGGCTAAGGGGTTTTCCAGCAAACAAAACAGCAACTCTTTTGCTATCTCTATGCGGAATGGATTATCGGCGGCTTCTCGAGCATCTTCTGGATACTGATCTAAAAACCTGGCTCTTCTAAGGCAGGTTGCCTCAGCCTGGATGAAGCAAAGACAGGACAGGCAAAGAATTAGATATATTTTTTTCAAATCTTCCGCCCTCTTTTTAGATTATATCACAGATATAAAAACAAAAGCAATGCACAATCTAAGACATCTCCCCATTTTTCCGCCGACGCGGCGGAGCAAAGGGGTGATTTTTTAGTTTTACCGCTAGTTTCGGGGGGAAAATTTTTTTGTTGACTATTAACGGCGCTTATGTAATATTATAACCGTAGTAAATGAGGAAGATGAGATATTAAACCGCAGGGTAAGTATTGGGCTTCCTTGCGGTTTTTTTTAAAAATCCTTAAAATTTGCTACAATCTTAAAAAGGAGGTTTTACAGGTATGAAGGGAACAGTAAAATGGTTCAGTAACGAAAAAGGTTATGGATTTATTACTCCTGAGTCCGGCAAAGATGTATTCGTGCATCACAGCTCAATTCAGGGTTCCGGATATGCCACTCTGGAAGAAGGACAAGCTGTCGAGTTTGAAATCGAAGACGGTCCCAAAGGTCAGCGTGCTATCAATGTAGTAAAAATATAACCAGACGTTTAAAAGCCCGGCAAGAAATTGCCGGGCTTTTTTTATTTATAGGCACCGTAAAAATTCAGGCCTTAATCATAAACAGAACCATTTTAAATTTCTTAACGGCCTTTAAAGAGTGGGGTTCATTAGCAGGCATTATTATAGCCTCGCCTGTTCTAAGGCCAAAAACTTCTGAGCTTATAACTGCCTCTGCCTCACCTTCCAAAATATAAATTGTAGCGTCAAAGGGCGAGGTATGCTCACTTAAACCTTCCCCCTTGTCAAAAGCAAATATGGTTATATTCCCTTTTTTATTTTTAACAATCTCTTTGCTCACTATAGAATTATCCTGATAATCCACAAAATCGCCCAATTTGACAATTTGTTTTTTCTCCATAACTCTTCTCCCCTATTTTATCCTAAAATATCTTTTAAATCTTTCCCGGGTTCCGTTATAGATTTAATATCGAAATTGTCCTGCAGCACT
>JAQUNS010000163.1 GCA_028717465.1 Candidatus Omnitrophota bacterium | reverse complement strand
CTGAGACCGGTAGAATACCTGATTTTTACGCCCAGAATGACGATCTGATAATTTACTACAAGCATGTCGGAGCCTAAGCCGTTGTTTTAAAAATTATAATGTTTCCAAGATCCCCGTTTTTGCACCTTAAAGTTAAATCAAATGCAGTTTTAAAAATTTACAGAGAAGTTGACAGAGATATCGCTAATTTTAAGAGCAAAACTTCTTTGCGCTGCCTTCCCGGTTGCGGGCATTGCTGCGAAAGCCCTAAAATTGAAACAACGGTTCTGGAATTTTTACCTTTGGTATCAAAGCTACATAAAGCCAATAGGATTTCAGATTTAAAAAAAAGAATAGATGTTTCAGGCAATAGCAATATCTGCCCGCTCTATCTTCCTGCCGGCATTGTCTCTGTCAGGGCAGCCCAACATAAAGGAATGTGCTCTGAATATGGCTTGCGGCCTTTGTTGTGCAGATTATACGGATTTTCAGTAGTAAGGACCAAAGATAGCAAGGCTTGCCTGGTTACCTGTTCTTTGATAAAAGATTTTTATAAGGCAAGATATCAAAAAGCCCTGCGGTTTATTTCAAATAATAGCGTTTTTCCTGTTATGAATAACTATGCTTTGAAGCTATCCGTTATTGATTTTTCACTCGGCATAAAGCAATATCCTATAAAAGAAGCTTTAGCCAGGGCTGTAGAGTATATAGAATCGACCGCAGGTTTTAATAGTATGGCTAAAGCCGGAGTTTAGATGTAATGCAGAAAGCCAAATTTTTTATGGGTATAGCTTTGGACAATAACAGATTTCGCTGCTTTTTAAACAGGTTTTGATTTTCATGTGGATAGATCTTATCAGATAGGCGAAAAATCAATACCGCATCTGTTGCTCAAATTTTCCATGCCTTCTATTCTCAGTCTGGTATTGCATGCGCTATACGGCATAGTGGACAGGATCTTTATAGGCAGGGGAGTTGGCTCATCTGGCCTTGCCGGGGTTACGATTGCTTTTCCTGTGCTTCTGATAGTGTTTTCTCTGTGCGTTCTTTTCTCCAGCGGATCGTCTGCTTTAATATCAATATATCTGGGAGAGAAAAATAAAGAGAGAGCGGAATATGTTTTAGGCAGTACGTTTGTAGTTATAACCATAACCGGACTTTTAGTTTCTTTTTTAGGAGTCATTTTTCATGGCCGAATACTTGGCTTATTCGACATTAGCCCGGATACTTACAGTTATGCCAGCGACTATTTAAGAATTTTCCTGAGCGGTTCGATATTCTTTTTTTATGGTTTTGCTCTGACATTTATCATCCGCGCAGAAGGCAACCCTGTTTATGCAACATTGATGATTGTCGCAGGAACTTTACTTAACATACCGCTGGATTATTTTTTTATATTCGTGATTTCTATGGGCACTTCCGGTGCGGCGCTTGCTACTGTTATTTCCGAAGCAGTAGTCGCTCTTATGGGCATATTTTATATAATGAGAAAAAGAGGCGTTTTGCACATAACCCGCAGGCATCTGGCGGTAAATTTGTCTGAGGTAAAAAAAATGGTTGGGCTGGGGCTATCTCCTGCTTTTGATAATATAGCTGCAAGCTTGCAAGTGGGCCTGCTTAATAGCAGAATTGTCTTCTACGGCGGCGAAATTGCGGTTGCAGCTATGGGAATTGTCTTTGCGATCGGATCTATTGTCAGAATGTTTTCTTTTGGCATGGCGGCAGGAATGCAGCCTATAGTGGGCTATAATTACGGGGCGAATCTATCGAAGCGCGTCAAGCAGGCTATGTTATATGCATCCTCAAGCGGGTTTTTGATAACCCTTTTGATGGTTGTATCCATCTGGATATTTGCCGAGCATATAACCGGGCTTTTTTGCAGCGCAGACAAAGAACTCGTTAAATTAAGCAGCTATGTTTTGAGGGTATACCTGTTTATGAGCCCATTTGCGACCGTGCATCTATTGGGAGTGAGATTCTTTCAGTCCACAGGCAAGGCTTTTTATGCTGTTTTGATGGGTTTGTTCAGGCAGGTTATTATTTTTATTCCGGCGCTTTACTCTCTTTCTTATCTGTTTAAGCTGGAAGGAATCTGGTTCAGCGGGCCGGTTACAGATATTTTAGCTTTTACTGTAACTGTTGCTTTAATTGTAAGGGAGTTGAAGAAAGCCAAATATGCTGAGCATAGCAGGGTATAGCAGGCACGAAAATAGCTCTTAGTAAAAACAAACTTTAAATTCCAAGCCAGCCCCCGAATAGTTGACAAAACAGACGACGTCTGTTTTGTCAACTATTGTATTGGAATCGGTGTTTGGAACTTGGAATTTAGTGCCTGTTTGTGTATAATTTGTGTCCGTTCGCGATCTTATATCTGTCCCGTATAGTTCGTATTGCTTTGTGTCTAATTAGCGTCTATTTGTGAACCCTGTTAACTATTTAGCTTTGCCCTGATTGGCTACGCCCTGGATTGCTTTTTTAATCTCTTCTTCATCGCCAACATAGTAATGCTTGATAGGCTTAAGGCTATTATCGAGCTCATAGATAAGAGGTATGCCGGTGGGAATATTAAGCTGCGTTATGTCTTCGTCTGAAATATTATCCAGATATTTGACCAAAGCCCGCAGGCTGTTGCCGTGGGCAGCAATAAGCACGGTATCTTTTTTCCTTAAAACAGGCGCTATATCATTATGCCAATAAGGCAAAAACCTGTTTACAGTATCTTTAAGGCATTCCGTAAGCGGCAGCTCTTGGCTTGTTAAATCTTTATACCTAGGATCGTTGCCGGGGTATCTTGGGTCTGTTTTTTCAAGAGCTTGAGGCGGAATATCATAGCTCCTTCTCCAGGTATGGACCTGCTCTTCTCCGTATTTTTCGGCGGTCTCTTTTTTATTAAGTCCCTGCAAAGCTCCGTAATGCCTCTCGTTGAGCCTCCAGGAGCGCTCGACTTTTATCCAGGCTAAGTCCATCTCATCCAGGACTATCCAGAGGGTTTTTATCGCTCTTTTAAGTACCGAAGTAAATGCAATATCAAAACTGTAGCCAGATTCTTTTAAAGTTTTGCCTGCTTTTTTAGCCTCCTGAATGCCTTTTTCTGATAGATCGACATCTGTCC
>JAQUNS010000162.1 GCA_028717465.1 Candidatus Omnitrophota bacterium | reverse complement strand
GGGGGTAGAGAAAGTATTCCCGCTGCATTCTCCTTTGGTTGAAAAAGTTGAAGTTGTAAAACACGGCAATGTCAAAAAAGCCAAACTTTATTATTTGCGCAAGAGAGTCGGCAAGAAGGCTACCAGAGTCAAAGAAAAAATCTCTTCTGTTAAAGATTCACAGGGAGAGTAGCGACATAGAAGAAGCCTTGATCAAAAAAGGCAGGCTACTGATAGCCGGTATAGATGAAGTAGGCCGGGGAGCTTTAGCCGGACCGGTAGTCGCAGCGGCTGTGTTATTTGGCAGCCAAATCATCCTCAATAAAAAGGCTATATTTAAAGGCGAAGTTAAAGACTCCAAGCTGCTCAGCTCTAAAAAAAGAGAACAGTTGTTTCGCAAAATATCGCAATGCTCGTTTTTTTCAACAGCTTCTGTGAGCAATAAAGGTATAGATAAAATCAATATCTTGAAAGCCACCTTAGAGGCTATGAGAAAAGCTGTTCTATCTTTGCCCCTTAAGCCCGATATTCTGCTCATAGACGGCAACATGACAATAGACCTAAACTTACCTCAGATAGCGATACCCGGAGGAGACAGGAGATGCTTTTCAATATCAGCAGCATCTATAATGGCGAAAGTAACCAGAGACCGGCTTATGGATAGAATGGACAAGAAATATCCCGGCTACAATTTTATAAACAACAAAGGCTACGGAACAGAAGGCCATATTTGCTCAATTTTTACCAGAGGGCCTTCGCCTATACACAGAATGAGCTTTGCGCCTTTGAAAAATGGCAGATTTTTCGGATAAAAAATTATTTTCCAGGCAGGCTGAAGACTTTGCGGTAGAGTGGCTGATTAAGAAAAAATTCAGGATAGTCTCCAGAAATTTCAGGGCTAAGTTTGCAGAGATAGATATCATAGCGCAAAAAGACAGAAATCTGTATTTCATAGAAGTTAAGGCGCGCAGAAGTTTTAACCTGGGCTCTGCTTTAGAAGCTGTGGGCAAATACAAATTAAAAAAAATAGCAAAGGCGGCAGAGCTGTTTTTAATGCTGTCCGGGCGTGATTTTAAAAATTACGATTTAAAAATAGCCGTTATTGGTATATCCTATTACGACAGCGATATCGAGATAGATTTTATAGAGGACATAACTTTATGAAAACAAAACAGATCTCAGAGATAGCGAAAAAACTCAAGCTCAAAAGAGAAGACTATCTGCCTTACGGAGACTATAAAGCCAAAATAAAGCTCTCGGCCTTGGATAGATTCAGAGCCAAAAAAGACGGCAAATTGATTTTTGTCACTTCAATAAACCCTACGCCCTCAGGGGAAGGCAAGACCACGACTTCAATAGGCCTCACTCAGAGCTTAAATGCGATGGGTAAAAAAACTCTGCTCTGCCTGAGGCAGCCTTCTTTAGGCCCTGTCTTTGGAAGAAAAGGCGGTGCTGCCGGAGGAGGAAAAGCGGCCCTGTATCCTTTTTCAGACATCAACCTTCATTTTACCGGGGATTTCCATGCCATATCTATAGCCCATAACATGCTTGCGGCTGTAGTAGACAATCATATTTACTGGGGAAACAGATTGAAGATAAAGGATATTCTCTGGGAGAGAGTAATAGATATAAATGACCGTACTTTGCGCAGCATCAAAATAGGCCGCTGTTTGAGCAGGAAAGATTATCCAAGAGATAGCAGTTTTAAAATAACTTCGGTATCTGAACTGATGGCCATACTTGCCTTATTTCAGAACAGGCTGGATATAGAAAAAATGATCGGAAATATTTTGATCGGATATAACAACTGGGATGAGCCTGTCTATGCTAAAGAGCTAAATGTTGTGCCTGCGATATCTCTGCTTTTAAAAGACGCCATGATGCCAAACCTTGTCCAGACTCTTAATGCAGATCCGGTACTGGTCCATACCGGCCCGTTTGCTAATATAGCCCACGGCAACTCCAGCCTTGTAGCTACAAAAATGGCCTTGAAGCTTTCGGATTTTGTAGTAACAGAAGGCGGCTTCGGGTCTGATTTGGGATTTGAGAAATTTATTAATATAGTTGCCAGGAAAGGCGGTTTTAAGATATCGGCGGTAGTATTGGTCGTATCATTAAGAGCCCTGAAGTATCACGGCGGAATCAAGCTAAGCGCTGTGGAGAGTGAAAACATGGCAGGTTTAAAGAAAGGATTGCCGAACCTGAAGCACCATTTTGAAACTATAGGCAAGTTTGGATTTGATGCTGTAATATGTATCAATAGATTTAATAGTGACACAGAGCCAGAGATAGAGTACCTTAAAAATTATTGTTCTGATGTTCTAGGCGCACGCTGTTCGGTCTCGGAAGTTTACAATAAAGGCTCCAGAGGCGGTTATGATTTGGCAGAGCAGGTAATTGATGCCGTTAATTCAAACGACAGCGCCGGCAAAGCTCTTTATAAATCAGATGAAAGCATAAAGAACAAGATCGGCCGCATTGCAAAAGAGGTTTACGGCGCAGCCGGAGTAGAATACAGCCCGGAAGCGGAGATAAAAATCAGAAAACTCAAAAAACTAAATTTGGATAAGCTGCCAATAAATATAGCTAAAACTCAATTTTCGCTGACCCATGATCCTAAAAGAAAAGGCGTTCCCGAGAACTGGAGATTATTTATAAAAGATATTTTAATCGCCAGCGGAGCCGGGTTTATAATTCCTGTGACAGGAGAGATGCTGCTTCTGCCGGGCTTGCCGCAGCATCCGGTTTTAGAGGAGATAAGTTTTTCTAAAGGAGAATATGTAGGGTTATTCTAATGGCTGAAATTAAAAGCAGCAGCATAAGCGTATTTATAAAGCAGCTGAAATCTAAAACATCGTCTCCGGGCGGCGGAAGCGCTGCTGCAATAGTGCTTTCGTTAAGTTTAGCGCTTTATAAAAAGTGCCTGAATTTCAGCAGCGGTAATTTTTCCGGCCCCGAGCTTAAAAGAGCCCAGCTTTTAATAGAAGGCTATTTAGAGGATTCTTTGAAGCTTGCCGATAAAGACAGAGACGTTTATCTTGCTTTAAGAGATCTGTTTAAGAATAAAGATTGCAGCAGTTCAGAGCTGACAGATGCTTATAAAGATGCCGGGCTAGTGCCT
>JAQUNS010000161.1 GCA_028717465.1 Candidatus Omnitrophota bacterium | reverse complement strand
TCGGGCGCTTTAAAACAGAGAATAAAGAACTGAATCTAAAGCTGCGCCAGATTAACAGCGAGTATAGAAAGATAGATTCTGAAAACAAAATATTGGCCAGAGAGCTTAAAAAACTAAAAGATTCTCAAGACAGAACAGATTATTTAAATTCCCAAAACCGGGTTTTAACAGATGAGCTGGGGCAGGCCCGCAGCGAAAGAGACTCTCTGACAAGAGAGGCTGCGATATTGAGAGATACCGTTGCCGAGTTAAAGAATAAATTTTACCAGTTTGAAAAAGACATTGTTTCTCAGGAACAGCTTCTCATTCAAAGCAAGGCCCAGACAGGCTTAAGGGCTGAGGAAGTCCTGCAGCTTCAAGAGAGCTTAAGTGCTCTCACTAAAGAGAAATCCGGCCTACAGGATGTCCTTAAAGAAAAAGAGGGTGAACTTTTTAAAAAATCTGGCCACATCAAAGACTTAGATCAGGAGATTCTGACATTGCAGAGCGAGCTCGCTAAGCAGTCCCAGAGGGCTCAAATTTTGCACAGTGAAAACGAACAGCTCAAGACAGAACTTAAAAATTTTCAAACCAGCTATAAGAATCTCAGCGCTGTCTTAGAGGATCTCTCTAATACAAATACCCAGCTGCAAAATAAAATATCTGCTTTAAGCAGGGTTTTTGAAGATAAAGAAGTTGCAGATTTAAAAAACGAGAAATCGGTTGTTGATCTAGGCAGCATGAAAGTAATAGACTCAGAGCCCGAGATTGCCTTAAGCAGCTTAATATACCAGCTTAGAAAGAGCATGGATAATGCTACCGAGCAAGAGAAGCAGGAGTATCTCAAAAAAGAGGCCGTCCTGCATTATAATCTGGGGGTTTACTATCTTAGAAACGACCGTTTCAAGGATGCCTTGGATGAGTTTTTCAAAAGTTACCAGTTAACTCCGGATGATCCGGATACACTGTATAATATAGGCTTGATCTACAGATATTATATTTATGATTATGATAAGGCTAAAGACTATCTGCAGCGCTATTTGAAACTGCGCCCTAAATCCGAGGATAGAAAGAAAGCAGAGGCCATCATTAAGGAGATGTCAAAGTGAACGAATCTATTATTGTTCTGGGAGGAGGCGATGAGCAGTTTTTGCGTCTTATTTCCGGAAAACTTCAGGACTCATTCGGCGACAAAGAGGCTTGTGTCAGCAGCGAAGCTTTTGACACTTTTTACAAGATCCAGACTTTAGAGCCTAAAGTTGCGGTGTTGGAGCTTATATTCCCGCAGTGGGACTGGGACGGCTACCTGATATTTAAGCTTATAAAAAAGGACAAGCGTTTTAAAAACATGAAGACAGTTCTTATAACAGATACTCTGGATAAAAAAGCGCAGGAGATGGCTAAAGACGAAGATATAAATAAAGTCTTGTTTAAGGTATACAATATAGATTATATTTTCGAAGAGATAAAAAAATTTATTTAAAATGCAAGAGATTATAGCCAGGCTTATCGAAAAAAAAATATTACAGCAGCATCAGGTTGAAAAAGCCAAGATAGTTGCTGCTCAGCGCAGCGAAGATGTCTTAAAGACAATTATGGAGGCTGAGCCCGGAAAGGAAAAACCAATATTAAGCGAGATGTCTCTTGTTTATAAAACACCTTATTTAGATTTAGAGCATATTTATCCCGGCAAAGATGTTATCTATATGATGCCGGAAGACTTTGCCCGCAAGAACAATATTCTGCCTCTGTTTAAAATAAACGATTGGTTTTTTATAGGGATGACTTTCCCCATCGATCAGTATTTAATCACAGAGGTCCGTAATTTTACAGGCCTTAATGTTAAGCCCTGCCTGATAGCTAATTCCCAGATACAGGCAGGCATAGACAAAGTTTATCGCGCTATTTCCAGCGCAGAAAAAATAGTCCAGAAGATCGGAGAGATTGGAGAGGATGTCGGAGACTCTGTCATTCAAATCATCAATCTCTTAGTAGCGCAGGCAGTAAGGGATAGAACCTCTGATATACATATAGAGCCCGAGGTGGACAAGCTCAGGATAAGATTCAGGATAGACGGCGTGCTTCAAGAAGTTCCGTCTCCTCCGAAATCTCTAGAGATGGCTATGATCTCCAGAATAAAAGTAATGGCTGATCTAGATATAGCCGAATCCCGCCTGCCCCAAGACGGCCATTTCAAGCTCAATGTAGATGCTAAAGATATAGACGTTAGGGTATCTACTCTGCCGACGGTTAACGGGGAAAACGTTGTATTGAGGATTTTGGATACGGCCAATGTATTGCTGGGCCTTGAAAAATTGGGTTTTTCTAAAAAGTCTTTAAAAATATTCAAAGATGCCATAGCGCACCCTTACGGCATGATACTTACCACGGGCCCTACCGGCAGCGGCAAAACAACGACGCTCTATTCGGCTCTTATGGAGCTGAATACGGTTGACAAGCACATAGTTACAGTTGAGGACCCTGTGGAATACAGGTTGCCGTTGATAAGGCAGGTTCAGGTTAACATAAAATCTGGGCTTACATTTGCCAGCGGACTGCGCTCAATTCTACGGCACGACCCGGATATTATCATGATCGGAGAGATAAGGGATATTGAAGCGGCAAACATTGCGGTTCAGTCTGCGCTTACCGGCCATTTGGTATTCTCTACGCTTCATACCAATGATGCGCCTTCTGCGGTCACCAGGCTGCATAACATGGGAGTGGAGCCATATCTTATTTCAGCCAGCCTTGTAGCTGTTATGGCCCAGAGATTAGCCAGAAAAATATGCCCTCAGTGTAAAAAATCTTATCCGGCTCCGAAGGCGGTTATAGAACGGTTTAATCTTAGCAAGTACAGCGATAAGCCTATGCTCTATAAAGGCTCGGGTTGCGATTACTGCAAGGGTACCGGATATCAAGGCAGAGCCGGACTTTTTGAGATTATGCTGGTAAACGACGAGATAAGAGAGATGATTATTTCCGAGGCTTCAGTTGTAGAGCTAAGAGAGAAGGCAAAATCTGCAGGCATGGAGCCATTGTTTGAAGACGGCATATATAAAGCCTTACAAGGCTTGATTACTTTAGATGAAGTATCCAGAGTGTGCGAGGAGATTGTAGAGATAGAG
>JAQUNS010000160.1 GCA_028717465.1 Candidatus Omnitrophota bacterium | reverse complement strand
CTGCGGCCTGAACTGCGGTTTTATAGACTTTAATGCATAAATCGCTATTTTTACTAAATACCGACCTATATTCCCAGATAAAAATATTATCTTAAAAATATCCTAAACTCCTAAGCTTCTCCTTTGCCTGTTCATCCTTAATATCGGTATCAAAATTTATTTCTTGAGAGAGCCTATCCTGATAAGCGCGGGCCTGCCCTACATACTGATCTAATTTTTCTCTTAAATACATAAGCATCTCTTGCTGTTCAAAAATTAAATTAACTCTTTCTAAAGGATCGTTCTTCAAGTCATAGAGCTCATAATCATTTTTGTAGTATTCAAGCCAGTGAGAATCCTTTTTCAGCCGTCGGTCTATATAGATAAGCTTATGGCTTTCAGATCGTACCGAAAAAATCCAACCATCCAGCTCGCTGAAAACGTATGGCCTTATACTGTGGCCTTTTAATATCAAAGGCACCATGCTTTTGCCTTCTATGTTTAAATTCTGGCCGCATCTTATCTTCAAAATATCTAAAATAGTAGGCATAACATCTATCAATCCAACTTGTTTTGTTACAACTGTGCCAGGAGCTATTAAGCCGGGATAATGCAGCAATAAAGGCACTCTTAAAGAGGAGTCGTAAAGGTTATTTGTGTGCTGAAAATAGAGATTATTCTCGCCTAAGCTCTCCCCGTGGTCAGACAATATTACAATCAAAGTATTCTTATATAGATTGAGTTCTTTTAACTTATCTATTATCAGGCCAATCTGATCATCGATTAGTTTAAGCCTGCCGTCGTACTTGGCTATATAGTAGCTGGGATCGGAAATATCATTTTCCTGCAGATATTTAGGAATAACCCCGAAAAGCCTGGAAGAATAATCGGGCTGCATTTCGATGCTTGTAGACTCTAACAGGCCGTCCTGATAAAAATACCTGCTGTAATCAGAAAAATCTCCGTATTGCTCATGGGTGCCAAAGTAATAAACCCAGAGTAGAAATTTGCTTTTACTGTTTTTTCTTAAAATATCCAGTGCTAATTTAGTCAGATTCTTAGGATTATCTTCCTCTATAGCGGTATAATTATTAAACTGCTCTTTGAAGCCTGTTATTCTGTTCATTATAGTCGGGTAATCCGTTATAAAGATTGTCTTGTACCCGGACTTATTCAATGCTTTGGCTAAAGATGTTTTGTCCGGATTAAGATAAGACTCCCCGCCTATAATATGCATATAAGGATAGCTGGAAGTAAAAAATGCACAGTTAGAAGGGTGGGTCCAGGTAGCTTGCGATATTGCCTGCTTAAATATAGCGCCGCTTGCGGCTAAGCTGTCTATATTGGCAGATGTATCCCGGCTGTAACCGTAACAGCCCAAATGATCGGGCCTTAAAGCATCGATAGTAACTATCAGAATATTCGGATTTCGGACTCCTCCGATATAATATAGGGATAGAGCCAGAATTAAAAATAATACTATTAAAATACTTAAAATACTCTTTTTACTCAAAATTTCTCGGCCTTGTATATATAAACCGGACCGCCCCTAATCGTTATTTTATCTATGTTGACAAAATAATTACTGGCATTTATTAAAATTTCTATCTCTGATTTCGAAATAATTAACTGATTATCAGAGCCTATCTTAGAAAGATTGACTTCTGTTATTCCCCTGGTTACACTCTCTTTATCGGGCCAGGAGATTCTCCTGTCTCCGTTATTAAAATAAACTATAAAATCCATATTGGAAATCTCTGATGTAAAAACGCTTACGTTATCGTGGTAGAGAAACGGAATCCAGGCAACGCCCATACCGCTAAAGCCAGACATATTAAAAATATGCAAAAATAGTTCTGTCCGCCTGTCTGTTATCACGCCTATCTTGGAGCCTTTTTCAAGACAATTTTTACCCAGAGAAGATAGTATGCCTGTGATATTATAACTGTCATCCTTTGCCGGATAATGGCCTAGTCTGGAGATAAAATTACTAAAGAAAAAACATCCGGTATTAAAACCTAGGCACTGATATTGATAAAGATTAAAAATCAGAATTACGCCAAATAAAGTTTTTTTAAACTTAAAACTACTAAGCAAATAACCGGAGACTAAGGCTAAAGCAGGCAGAATCGGCATGGTGTAACGGTTATACTTACAAGGTAAAAAAGACAGGATTAATAGCGGTATCAATATCCAGCTAAAAATAAAAGGCTTACGGTTATCGGAAGATTTTACATAAAAGATAAAACCCAATAAAAATAATATAAAATTAAAAGGAGATAACTGTTCAAATATGATGCTGTATATATAATAAAAATGGTTAAAAATCTGGTATTTAGGGTGCCAGCCGAGATCATCTACCAGCCTTACTCTGTAAAAAATATCAGAACCTTTTTTTTCGGACAAAAAATATCCGGAATAGAAAATTAAAGCTATTAAAATCATCAGTAAAATAGCGACCCCAAAGCAAAAAACTGTCCTTTTGTTAAAATGATTTTTCTTAACCAGGGCCAGCGCCGGAGCAATTAAAAAGATAAGAAAATATTGCTTGCTCAGCATGCCAAAGCCTAAAGATACGCCCAGCAACAACATAATTTTTATGTCAGAAAACATATGATTTTGAGCCTTTAAAAAAAGAAACAGGCTCAGCAACACCCCAAATAACATGAATAGATCTAAATTATAGACCCGGGAGAAATTATAGCATATAGGATAGAATCCGAATAAAGAAGCCGCATAAAAACCCAGCCTCTGATCTTTTAACAGGCCTCCTATCTTAAAAACCATAAAGATAGAAAGAATAAAAAATATTGTGGAAAGATACTCCAGATACCTGAAAGATAACTTCCAGACCTTGGAATACAGATAAGACACGGCATAAAACAGCGGGGGGTAATCTACATCCACGAACATCGCATTTTTAATCTTATCAGATAATCCGGCGCCGGAATCTATAATACTTTTAAATTTAAGAAAGTTTCCTATATGAAGAGCCTCGTCATGTCCGACCGGAAGATTGTTTTTCTGAATCCAGATAAAATTAAAAACAGCGTGAAAAATCAAAACCAAGATTATTAAAAAAGAATATCTGCGCATAAGAAAGTTTGAGCTTTAATAAAAGTTAAATTCGAGCTCAAAGAAATCTGCTCCGG
>JAQUNS010000159.1 GCA_028717465.1 Candidatus Omnitrophota bacterium | reverse complement strand
CCGCGGCAATAAGACTTTCCGGCTTAAATCTTATTCCAAAAAACGTTTTATCGAAACAGTCGAAAATAATATAGCTTGCCTTCTTGAAGTTCTTAAATTTAACGCCGAACATAAAATATTTTTTTTCAGGATCTCATCTGATATTGTGCCTTTTGCCTCCCATCCGGTGTGTAAATTTAAATGGCAGAGTTATTTTAAAAGCGAATTGTGTAAGATCGGAAATTTTATAAAAAATAATAATATCAGGATATCTATGCATCCGGACCAGTTTAATGTTGTTAATTCAAAAAACCCAGTTATCTTACAGAGGACAGCCCGAGAGCTCTTATATCACGCCCAGCTGCTGGATGTGATGAAACTTGATTTAACCGCAAAAATCCAGATTCATATCGGAGGGGTTTACGGCGACAAAGAGAACAGCTTAAAGAGGTTTATGCATAATTATAAAACTCTGGATGCTCAAGTTAAAAAACGTTTGGTGATAGAAAACGACGATAGGAGCTATAATCTCTCGGACTGTTTGCAGATAAATAAATCATTAAAAATACCTGTTTTATTTGATGTCTTCCATCACAGTATTAATTCATCAGGCCAAAATATACAGGAGGCTTTAAACCTAGCCTCAGAGACCTGGCAGAAAAAAGACGGCTTGTTAATGATAGACTATTCTCAGCAGCAGCCCGGGGGAAGGCCGGGAGTGCATATAGAGTCTTTGGAGCCAAAGGTTTTCAGGAGTTTTTTGCGCTATGCTGGGAATTTAGATTTTGATATTATGCTTGAGATAAAAGACAAAGAGAAGAGTGTTTTTAAGGCCCTGGATATATTAAAAAAGACCGGAGGTTTTTCATATGAGCAAAAAAGATAAGCGGATAATTTTAATAGCCCAGTGCCTTATAAACCCTTACTGCCGCGTTCATATTCTGGGCCAGAATTTTCCGCTGTCTTATGAGCTGACAGAATATCTTATGCGCAAGAAAGTCGGTATTATACAGTACCCCTGCCCGGAGACAACAGCCATGGGTTTAAAGCGCAATCCCCAGGGACGCCAGCAGTATGATAATATATTTTTCCGGAATCATTGCAAGGAGCTGCTGAAAATACCCGTACTTATGGTTAAAGAGTTTATTAAAAACGGCTACCGCTTAATCTGTTTTATCGGACTTGAAAACAGCCCTACCTGCGGCATCCACTGGGGTAGGCACAAAATAAACAGATACGGCACAGAGTCCCCTAATCCGCTGGATAAGCCCGATGATAAAGCTCCTGTATTGATGGGTATTATGGCAGAGATTTTGAGCGAAGATTTTTTAAAACAGGGTATAGATGTGCCTTTTTTGGAATTCCCGGTCAAGTCTATGCCCGGCTCAAAAGAAAGAAAAGATTTCTGGTTAGCTTTACATAAAACAGTAGAACCATATGCAGAATATTACAGCGAGGAGGAGAAAGATGCTAAAGATGATTGAAGTTATAGGCATGTCCGGTATTTCTTATTCGGATGCAGTAAAGTCAGTTATTAAGAGTTTATCTGAAAAAGGCGAAAAGATTCATTTCTTTGAGCTGATTGAGCACAGAGGCGCTTTAAAAAACGGCATATTGGAGTTTCAGGTCAAGGTTAAAGTGTCTGTGGAATATTAAAAATGGAGGCTGCTATGTTTTCAATACACGCTCTTTCTATTTTAATGGAGCTGGCAATTGCTGTAATTGCGTTGATGTTGTTTTTTGTTAAAAAAAAGTTATATGGGCTGGCCATAGCCCTAACTTACGGTATATATGTTTTCTATGATATCTCTAAGTTTATCTCCCTTGATATATCCGGAAATTTGCTCTATGCAATTTTCTTTATTGCTACTCTGGCTATGCTTTGGGCTGTTGTAAAAATTTATAAGGCAAACCGAACATAGCAATTATCTGTGAAAATATCTATTATCATTTTGTTTGTTTTAGTATTATCGGCATCGGTATTGTTTTATTTTAAACCAAATAATCGCAGCATTATTGAATGCGTGGATTACTCTTTAAGCTATGACTACCTGGCCGAGGAGAATCTAAAGCCGTATTATGATTTTCCGCTCCGGCATAGGTCACATTCCAAGCCTGTCTCCGAAGAAAAATTAAAACAGAGCATCGAGCAGCCTTTTAAGAGCGGCGGTTTTTTAAAAAACACTATAATAAAATCTCTTAATATAGGATTTCTGCTTGATAGTCTGGATAAAATAAAACTGAAAGTTACGAATATATCCAATATCGACAGGGGCGATTATGTTCAAAAAGATTTTTTGTTTGAGGATAAAAATGTAGGATCTTTTCCGGTTACCTTGCTTATTCCAAAAGGCAATAAAGATATTTATCCTGCTGTTTTAGGCCTGCCCGGGCATGGTACTGCGGTAACTGATTTTATAGATAACTATTGCGCTGCAGATTTAGCTAAAGCCGGATTTGTTGTTGCAATACCGGTTTTGCGCGCTATGATGGATTTTGAGGTTGATTACAAAGTCAGCAAGCACTTGTTGCTCAAAGGCTTTACTCTTATGGGTATCAGAGTCTATGAGTCATTGCTTGTGGTTAAATATCTTAATTACTTGGATTTTGTCGACAGCAGCAGGATAGGTATAATTTCACACTCAGGAGGTTCTGCCGTTGCCAATCTGTTGGTCCATATAAAAGAAGGTTTTAAATCGTTAGTTAGGGATCACCAGAGCAGTTATATGAATAACTATCAGGATATACACTGTGAGACCATACCCAATCTCCACATCTTTCATCCCATTATCAATTCAACAGAGATGTTTACCGTTCCTGTTTTAGATGTTTCCTACAATTTTGAAGGCGAAAAAGAAAGAATAATAGATTTTTTATCTGAGAATATTTAGCCTAAAAAATCTACCTGCTTTGACTAAACTTAAATATTTGTATATAATTGTGTTATCTAAAAAATTATTATTCTAAGGAGCAGTGAGCAATATGAATTTTGACGCAGTTATTTTTGATTTGGACGGGGTTATTACTCATACCGCTGTATTGCATGTTAAATCATGGAAAAATACTTTCGATGGCTATCTTAAAACCAGGGCAGGGCAAGGCCAGGAGAAATTTCGCGAATTTACCCACAAAGGAGATTATCTGCCCTTTGTTGACG
>JAQUNS010000158.1 GCA_028717465.1 Candidatus Omnitrophota bacterium | reverse complement strand
GCAGATAGACGATATTGAGGACTACTGTGAGTTGGCCGAGTCTTTTGTGCGGCAGTCTTTAAGAGAGCAGAAAAAAGTAGTCTATATAAGATTTGCTTCTCATGAGCAGATGCTTGATATCTCAGAGAGGATAACACGTTATGAGCTTGATGCCTACAGCGGATTCGAATCTTTTACCGGCAGAGTCCATGAGATAATAACCCGGGAAGGCGAAGGAGCTTTCTATGTGTTTGACTGTCTCTCGGAACTGCTTCTGGCCTGGGCCTCCGATGCTATGATAGCTAATTTTTTCATGGTCACCTGCCCCTATCTATATGAACTTAAAACAGTCGCTTATTTCTCTATAATGCGCAACAGCCATTCCTTTAAGTCTATAGCCAAAATACGCGAGACAACCCAGCTTCTGATGGATGTATATCGCTGCGAGAACAGCTACTATATACACCCTTTGAAAGTTTGGAACCGTTACAGCTCAACTATGTTTCTGCCTCACCAAAAAGAAAAAGACAGTTTCATTCCGATAACCGACAGCGTCAATGCCGTGAATATTCTCTCTTATATCCGGGAAAAAGGCTCCGAGAGCGCCAAAAGAAACCTGGACTATTGGGACAGGCTTTTTATAGAAGCGGAAGACTTGATAAAAGCAGGATACCCAGATCAAAAGATAGAGCAGACTAAAGAAAAATTGGCCGGCATAATGATGACAAGAAATAAGCAGGTTCTCTCCCTGATAAGGTCTAATTTTTCCTTAGAAGAGATAATAGATACAAAGTCCAGGTTGATAGGTTCCGGTTTTATCGGAGGTAAAACAGCCGGGATGCTTTTGGCCAGAAAAATCATATCTAAAAAATTTATTGATTGGCAGTCAGTTTCAGAACCCCACGATTCTTTCTACGTAGGCTCGGATATATTCTACTCCTACATAGTAGAGAATATGCTCTGGAAGATTTTTATGCAGCAGAAGACAGAGCAAGGTTATTTCTCTGCCGCCAGAATTCTAAAAGACAAGATACTTTACGGAACATTCTCTGAGGATATCATGGAGAGATTTCAGCAGATCATAGAGTACTTCGGATCTTCTCCGATTATAGTCCGTTCCAGCTCTCTGCTTGAGGACGGTTTCGGCAATGCTTTTGCCGGAAAATACGAAAGCGTATTTCTGGCCAATCAGGGCAGTCCGGAGCAGAGATATATCCAGTTTGCCGAAGCTGTAAAAAAAATCTATGCCAGCACCATGAACGAAGATGCGCTTGTCTATAGAAAGCAAAGAGGCTTAGATAAGCTGGATGAGCAAATGGCCCTTCTCATTCAGCGTGTCTCAGGCTCAGAGCATAAAGATTATTTCTTTCCTGATTTAGCAGGAGTCGGGCTTTCTTATAATACCTATGTCTGGAATTCTAAGATATCTCCGGAAGCAGGCCTTATAAGATTAGTCTTTGGGCTCGGCACCAGAGCCGTAAACCGTGTCGAAGGTGATTATCCAAGGCTGGTTGCGCTGGATAACCCGCAGCTGCTGCCGTATTCAGACAGAGAAGATTTAAAAAGGTTCTCTCAGCATGATGTCGATGTTATTAATACAAAAGAAAATATTTTACAGACCGTATCTTTCCAGGATGCCGTAAGCGCAAATACTTACAAATACCTGGATCTTGTGGCCGGGAAATATCAGCATTTTAAGAGAGACGGCCGGAACGGCTCTAATCAAGAGTCTTTTATTTTGACTTTTAACAGCCTCCTTGAAGACGGATATTTTTTGGATTGTTTGAGCAAGATGCTTAAATATCTTCAGGAAGAGTATGATTATCCGGTCGAGATAGAGTTTACGGTAAATTTTATCGATAAGAATAATTATAGGATCAATCTTCTGCAATGCCGGCCTTTGCAGACAAAAGGTTTAGGCCGCAGGATAGATATTCCAGGCAATATAGAGAGAGAGAAGATATTTTTTCAGTCCCGCGGCTATTTTTTGGGCGGCAATGTCTGTCAGCAGATCGAGAAAGTTATTTATGTTGTTCCCCAAGAGTACAACAAGCTTACTCTTTCGGACAAATACGAGATTGCCCGTATAGTTGGCAGATTAAATAAAGAGATAGCTGGCGAAAACAAGACCGTTCTTTTAGCCGGTCCCGGCAGGTGGGGCACAACCACGCCTTCTTTAGGCGTTCCGGTAAAATTTGCAGAGATAAACAACATAGCTGTTCTTGCAGAGATTGCTTTTTCAGACGGCAGCCTTATGCCGGAGCTTTCTTTCGGGACCCATTTTTTTCAGGATCTGGTAGAAACAGACATATTCTATCTTGCACTATTCCCTGAGAACAGAGGCGTGATATTAAACCTGGGATGGCTTAAAAGCTCGAAAAATATATTTTCAGACATATTGAGCCAGAGCTCTAAATATAAGGAAGTTATAGGAGTCTATAGCGTAAAAGACAGGGGCCTAAAGCTTATGTCTGATGTGGTCTCTCAGGAGGTTAAATGTTTTTCGGATTGAAAAAATTTGATATATGAAAGCAAAGATAGTCCTTGAAGACGGGAAGGTTTTTGAAGGCCGTGCCTTGGGATGTTTCGGTGAGTGTTACGGCGAGATGGTCTTTAATACCAGCATGACCGGTTATCAGGAGATTATAACAGACCCTTCTTACAAAGGGCAGATAGTTGTTATGACATATCCTTTGATAGGAAATTACGGTATTAACGATGAAGATTCTGAATCGGCAAATCCGCACCTGGAAGGTTTTGTTGTAAAAGAATTGAGTAAAACTTTCAGTAATTGGCGCGCCAAGATGGGATTAGATGAGTATTTCAGTAAAAATAATATTCTGGCAGTAGAGAACATCGATACCAGGGCATTGACCAGGCACATAAGGCTTAAAGGAGCCATGAAAGCGGTGATATCTACGGACGACTTAGAGGATAAAAGCCTGCTTATAAAAGTAAAAGCTTCTAAAGGCTTAATCGGAGAAGACCTTGTCCAATATGTCAGCTGCAAAGAAAGATACAACTGGAATGAGAACGGCCTTTTTAAAGTCGCGGTTTTAGATTGCGGCACTAAATATAATATATTGAGGCTGCTGGAGGCAAATAACTGCCAAGTCTCTGTCTTTCCGGCCTGTTCGAAAGCAGATCAGGTATTGTCTTATAAGCCCCAAG
>JAQUNS010000157.1 GCA_028717465.1 Candidatus Omnitrophota bacterium | reverse complement strand
ATAGCTCCGGGAATCTGGCCCGGGCTATTATTTTCAGAAAGTCTTTGACCGCCTCTATCTGCCTCAAGGCAGAGAGAGCGATATTAGAGTCCATCAAATGGGCAACCAGAAAATCGAGGTTAGGAAAGGTTGACTGCCTCTCTGAGACAATCTGCTGATAGAGCTGCGGATAGGCGTCTATCTTAGCCTGTATAATATCTGCAAACGGAACAGCCGCGGCCCCAACCTCAAACTCCTCTCCGTGCATGGATTTGGTAATCTCATCTATTATCATCTCAAGGATTACGAACTCCTGCTTGAACCGCTCTGCTTCGGATATCTCTACTTGGCCGTAGTCGCGGTTTAAATCAAACTGCAGAGGTTTCACTTCAGCAGCTAAACCGACAGGCATAAGCCATATTCTATGCGGCACATATCTGTCCATAATAAGTGACCGCACCATGGAGTTGAGCATCCTGATAATATTGTCTTGTTCTTTGACTTGCCTCTCTAGTCTGGCACTATCTATATTATGCGATAGATCCGGCAGGTATTTTACATAGTCCATAAATATCTGTTTCATAAAAGCGCTAATATGCTTATCAAATATCAGAGTAGCTGTTCTGGTATTATCCTCTAAAGAGTCGTCGCTCATTATGCGGTGGAGATTCTCGCGGATAGCGATAAGGGTTTCTATGTTTCTGATCGGATCTCCGTATTGCAGAGTAAAAAATCTGGACTCTAATAATTCATCATAGTCCGAATCTAGAGAGGCATCGGTTTCACTACGCCACCACTGGTAAGCAACATTTATGCTCTGAACGTTCTGTATTCTGAAAGGCCGCTGCAATACATTCAACATAGCTGTCAGCTCCTGATAAACTTCTTTAGAGGAGAGGCCTGCCAATTCAGGGCGCGATTTGGACGGATCAGGGCTGTCGATAATTTTGATATCCCCGTCGAAGACAGCAAAATTATTCTTCTTTAATGTGTCTAACTCCTGCTCCAGATCGGCACAGGATACAATTTTAGAGGTCTCTGTAACCCCGTGGCGGGAGGCCGACCAGTCCCTTAAATCGCTGTAAGTAATCTCTGCTCTTCCTCTGGCTAAAGTTTCATCGTAAAGCATCTTAAATCTTTCTACGTCAACTCTGCCGGGCAGCATTCTGGAAATTGAAACCAGAAGATATCTTAAAAAGTAAGAGTCTCCTCCGGATTCGCTATCCAGGCTCAGCATATAACTTGAAATCTTATCGTCGATCTGCCAGAGCTCCTCTATTGTCTTTAGATTGTGACATGTTGAATCGGCATCGCTGGTAAGGCTCGGAACAATCTGCGCGCGCATATCACTAAACAGAGAAATCAAAAATGCCCTAAGAACAGCTGGGTGATTTGCTCTTAAATGCTCTATATTGCTTGCGACAAAGGAAAAATTAGCTATGATATCATCCCAAGATTGCCAAAGATGCCTAGCGAGGTCATTGCTAATATCTTTATCGCTTAAGCCCTGCCTTAAAAGATGCTCTATGTTTATCGGTTCTGTGCTGAATTTAGTGCGCCTTAAATTGGTAGACTGAGGATAATAAAAATCACTAAATATCAGACAGAAATGGATAGTAAATAATATAGATATTGCTGATAATATTGCTTTTTTACGCATTTTGTCCCCTATAATGAAATATAGCATATATATAGAAGATATCAAGCAATGAACGTGATAAATTAAAAATGAAATATAAAAATTGACTTTTAACTCCTTTTAGGGTAATTTTTATCCAAAAATGGGGACGTAGCTCAACTGGGAGAGCACTACGCTGGCAGCGTAGGGGTCGAGGGTTCAAATCCCTTCGTCTCCACCATTAAAACCAGGATATAGCAGTCAGGGCCCAATTAATGTCTAACAGACTCAAAGAAAATCCAGTTAGAGTTTTGTTGATAATTTTCCTACTGCTTCCTGTTGTCAATGCAGCTGCAGAAGAAGTTTTGATCCTGCCTGTTAAAGGCGTTATTGAACTGGGATTATCCACCTTTATTAAAAACTCTCTTCAAGAGGCAGAAAAAAAAGGCATTAATAGAGTTATCCTGGAAATGGATACGCCGGGGGGAAGGGTCGACGCAGCAGATATAATAGCTGGGGCTCTGCTTAATTATCCGGGCGAGACTATTACATTTGTCATTAACCAGGCCTGGTCTGCCGGCAGCATGATTGCCCTAGCAACCGATAAAATTATAATGCAGCCTGCTTCCAGCATAGGCTCTGCCGAACCCCGGCAAGGCACCGCCATGCAGGAGACCGATGAAAAAATAGTCTCGGCACTGCGGGCAAGATTTAAAGCTTTGGCTGAGCAAAAAGGCCATAATACCGCCTTAGCCCAGGCTATGGTAGACAAAGATGTCAAAGTGTTCAAGGTTCTCTCTGATGGTAAAGAATTGATTTTAACCGAAGAAGACCTAAACGAACTTATAATATCTAAAGGTGAGGGAGATTTAAAAATATTAGCCACCATATCAGACAAAGATAAGCTGCTTAACTTAACTGCCAATGATGCCTATAAACACGGCTTAACAGAAGCAATATGCAAAGATAGGGAGGTCTTGCTGGCTTATCTGAACATAGAGAATGCCAGGACAACAGAGAAACGCCCCAGCTGGTCTGAAAATATGGTCAGATTCATAACCCACCCTGTCTTTTCATCTCTTCTTTTAGGAATAGGGTTCTGGGCTATTATAACTGCCTTGAGAATCCCGGGTTTAGGTTTGCCTGAGATAGTCGGAGTAACCGCGCTGGGACTTTTTTTCTGGGGGCACAGACTGGCCGGGCTTTCCAAATGGCTGGACATACTTCTTGTGATAGCAGGCATAATTTTGATACTGGTTGAGTTGTTTCTGTTGCCTGGTTTTGGCATAACAGGCTTAGCCGGTATAACATCCTTATTAGCCGGAATAGTTCTTACTCTTATAAGGCATCCTATCTATCCTCCCCTTGAAGCACTGAATAAATCGGTAAATATAATATTCCTCTCTTTTCTGTTTGGATTTGCGTTTTTAGCTATCAGCCTAAAGATTCTTCCAAAATCAAAAACCTGGAAGAATATAATCCTGCAGTCGGTTATTTCAGGAGATAAAGCAGACGATGTTATGCAAAACCGAGAGGGCACAGCCCTTTCGGCATTA
>JAQUNS010000156.1 GCA_028717465.1 Candidatus Omnitrophota bacterium | reverse complement strand
GTAACTGAACCGCTTAAATCCTTACCTTTTAAGCCTTTACTGGAAAGATCCGAAATAACTTTCTTTAAATCCTCTTTCTTGGCTCCGTTTTTCAACATCTCTGTCACTGGACGTTTAAGTCCTGCTGCATCCTTAGCTGAAATGCCTGCATTCTCCAGATCCGATTTAAGTTCTGTAAAATCCGCTGAGACATCATCTGCCTCTACTATAGTTAAATTAACTACCGACAGACTAAATACGCACAATAAAGTAACCGAAAATAATTTAAGCATACTATCCTCCTTTATAAATTAACCGATAAATTAGATTGAGCTATCATGATTTGCCCAGCTAAACTCCTTATGTAAATCACCTCCTTCTATTAATTCTGATAAAATTGAGCATCTTTATATTCAAGTTGGTCAATTTATAAAAGAAGCTGGTTTTAATTCTAAAAATTTAGCTTTTAAAATATTTGCTGGCTGAAAAATGCATAGAATTTAACTACCCCTGCCGGATCTTTACTAAGGTATACTCTACCTGTTTCAGTAAGAGATATTTTAAATCGGATTTTAAATAGCCATATTCCTGGCTATTAGATACGGCAGATAGGATATTGACCAGCTGAAGAGCGATGTCGACATCATTCTCTATGAAATCCATCCGGGCTTCTGCAATAAGACGGGCCTGATTCTGTAAAACAAAAGAGCCTAGATAAAACTGCAGAAAAACAAATAACATAACCACAAAAAACATCTTACAACTGCATTTTTTTAATTTATCCTGTACAGCCTTCAAAGTGCCCCTCCGTATTTTACCAGATAAATTTTAGCGCCTTCTAACAGATAAATCAAGTCCTTAGTGTGCTCTTTACGGCAGAAGCAACTGAATCAGTATCCATGTTATTTATCCTATGCAGATATTGCCTGGAACCGTACCTGCGGCAAAAGCAGTCTTTAATGCCTATCGGCTTAAAAATAATTTTAGATTTTCTGTCGGTTAAAATTCGGCTTACTTCATCTGCTAAGCCACCGTTTAAAAAATGTTCTTCCAAAGTAATGACATTCCTTACTTTGTTAATCACCGGCCAGATTTTATTTACAGAGAGCGGTTTAATCTTGAATAAATCAATTACCCCGACCTTGACATCCGGATACATTTTTTTTGAAACCTCAAGCGCAGCTAAAACCATTCTGCCTGTTGCTATTATATATATATCGGTGCTTTTTTTAAGGATGCTAAAGCCGCAATCAAAATCTATATCGTTTTTGCGTTTATATATAAGGGGTAGGCCTGTCCTATCCAGCCTTATATAGCTTGGCTTATTTTCTTTATATGTCACCTCAGCCAGCATGTCAGCCATCAAACTGTCTGAAGGGCTGTATATTTTCATATTAGGCAGTAAACGCATCAAGGCAATGTCCTCTGTGCCGTGGTGCGTAGGGCCTAAAGTCGAATAATCATAGCCTGCTCCTATGCCCACAACCGTAACGTTTAAATCCATACAGCATAAATCGACCCTTATCTGCTCAAAACAGCGGGCAGTCGCAAAAGGAGCGATTGCATAAATATATACTTTCTTGCCTGATAGAGCTAAGCCTGCCGCAAGGCCTACCATATTCTGTTCGGCAATGCCGACGTTGATATATTGGCTTTTAAGATATTTTTTAAAATCATCATGGCATATGGCGCCGGTATCGGCAGTAATTAATATTACATTTTTATCTTTCCTGGCTATTTTAAAGAGAGAGTCAAAAAAAGAGTCCCTCATGCCTTTTACCCAGCGCTTATCAGTCTTACTCATGGCAGAGCTCCCTGCGGGCAATATCAAGTTCTTCACCCACTGGTATCCTATAATGCCAGATAGGGTTATTCTCCATAAAGGATACGCCTTTGCCCTTTATAGTCTTGGCAATTAGCACAAGAGGTTTTTGAGATTTCTGACCATGCCCTTCTTTTAATGCTAAAATCAACTGGGATATATTATGGCCGTCTACTGTTTTCACTTGCCACCCAAAAGCTTTCCATTTATCGGCTAAAGGCTCTACGTCAAGATAACTCTTCAGCACATCTGTTGCTGAGAGTCCGTTATGGTCAACTATGGCAATTAGATTATTCAGTTTATGTCGAGAAGCAAACATCGCCGCCTCCCAGATACTGCCCTCATGGCATTCGCCATCTCCTAACAACGCAAATGTTTTATACCTCTTCTTATCCATCTTTGCCGCCAGAGCTAATCCCGCAGCAATAGACAGCCCATGGCCTAAAGATCCCGTAAACGCTTCAACTCCGGCAAGAGTATTCTCGGTATGCCCGCCCAGCCTTGAACCGTCGCAGGTAAAACTCATCAGTTCATCCTTAGAGAAGAACCCTAAATCGGCCAAGACAGCGTAAAGCGCCACAGCAGCCTGGCCCTTGCTTAAAATAAACCTGTCTCTTAAAGGCCAGCTTGGATTTTTAGAATTTAAGCGCATAATGCCGCCGTAATGCAAGGCAACCAATATCTCAACGCAGGAAAAAGACGGCGCAATATGGCCGGCCCCGGCATTAACCGCCATCTCTAAAACCTGCCTGCGCAGCCAATTGGCTTTATTA
The DNA here is from genome assembly GCA_028717465.1 of Candidatus Omnitrophota bacterium. GTDB lineage: Bacteria > Omnitrophota > Gorgyraeia > Kaelpiales > Kaelpiaceae > Kaelpia. Next base: position 652 of record JAQUNS010000156.1, on the reverse strand, counting down.
TTTAGATTTAAAATCGCCATCTCTTTTTATCTTAAAAACCTCTTTTAATATTGTATTTGCCACGTTCTCCGCCAGCAACCTGTTGCCCTCAGGCGTGCAATGCCCAAAATCTCCTCCGAAGTTATCCATAAAATAATAATCATAACCATCCTTAAATACTGCGTCCTTAAAAATATCTTCATTATCTATAAAAACAACACCATCCGTAGAATCAAATATTTTTTTTAGAGCTTCCAGGCTACACATAGGATATTGCATGGCAATGAAAATAATATCTTTTTTGTGTATATAATTATACAATTTTTCATAACTGTTTTTTAAAATCGGGCTAAAAACACTCTCTCGTAACTGATTAGCTTTTTTGAAATACTCTTTGGTCAATTCAAAATCTCCTTTTTTAAAATGCAGTACAGCTAAATGACCGTATAAGCGAGCTGCTCCAGGATTTTTTCCTAAGCCTTCCCCAACTATCTCAATAGCTTTATCAAAACTATTATTTTTAAAACTATTCCTCAAGTAATAATCGCTTAAAAATATAAATGTTTCTAAATGATTGGGGTTTATTTCAATCATTCTTTTAAAGCTATCTTCACATTTTTTGTGTTCACCTAATCTTTCATACAACCGGCTTAGCTCTTGGCGAGCTCCCATG